>NZ_JBHXQY010000170.1:0-6143 GCF_042716955.1 Nocardiopsis sp. NPDC058631
GGTGGCGGGGTACCCCGCCACCCCCGCGAGCCTTCTGGCGCATCGACCTGCTCTCCGGCGCGGTCAAGTCCTGACCTGGCCGACGGGGGCGCCGCCGCGGAGCCCCGCTCCGCCTCCGACGAGAGGGAGACCACGCCACCGTGGCCGCAGACGAACGAGCAGGGCACCGCCGCCCGACGACCAACGACGTGGCCTCCGAGGCCTGGGGCTCCCGGGGCACCGTCTCGCGTGTCCTGACCGGCGAGGGGTACGTGAGCAAGGGTGCGTGGGCGGCGGTCCTCAAGGCCGTGCGGCAGACCGGGTACGTCGCCAACCGGCACGCCCGCGGTCTGGCGACCCAGCGCTCGAAAACGGTCGCGTTCGTGCTGTCCGAACCCCGGCACCGCCTGTTCGAGGACCCCAACTTCAGCATCCTGCTGCGCGAGTGCACCCGGGCTCTGGCCGTCCACGACATCATGCTCGTGCTCACCATCGCCGGGGACCAGACCGGCCGCGAGCGCGTCGCCACCATCACCGGCCCTCTGGACACCCCCGGGGGCGTGGAGCGGCTGGCGGGTTTCCGGAACGTGCTCGGCGACGTGGACAGGAGCCGGATCGCCACCGGGGACTACTCCCGGGAGAGCGGCTCGGCCGCGATGCCGTAGCTCCTGGAGCGCTCGCCCGACCTGGACGCGGTCTTCGTCGCCTCCGACCTGAGGGCCGCCGGGGCCCTGGAGGTCCTGCGCGGTGACGGCAGGCGCGTTCCCGAGGACGTGGCCGTGGGCGGATTCGACGACTCCGCCGTCGCGGGCCGCTGCAGGCCTGCGCTCACCACCATCCGCCGGCCGCTGTCCCGGATCAGCGGGGAGATGGCGCGCCTGCTGCTCGCGATGATCGACGGGGACTCCCCCGCCGGGATGATCCTGCCCACGGTCCTGGTCAGGCGCGAGTCGGCCTGAGGGTTTCCCGGGGTGGGGCGGTTCAGCGCACGGACGGGGACCCGCAGCACTTCTTGTACTTGCGCCCCGACCCGCACCAGCAGGGGTGGTTGCGCTCGGGGGGCCAGGGGCTCAGGCGCCCGGAGTCCGGGGGCAGCGCCCGGGCCCAACTTTCCAGGGAGGCGGGGTCGGCCGCGTCGGGCCCGTCCGCGTCGGCGAGGGCGCCCAGTTCCTCCGGCGTGGTGAGGACCGTGGCCAGGAGGGCGCCGGGGTGGTCCTGGGCCTGCGAGCGCAGGGCCCGCTCGACGCCGTGGTGGTGCGCGTCCCCGACGTCGGCCGCGGGCACCAGACCGAGGTCGCGGGCTCTGGCCAGGGAGTCCCGGGAGAAGGCCGCGTGGACGAGGAGGGGCCGGTCGGGGGCGTCGCCGCCAGCCATGCCCAGGGCCGACTCCAGCGACGACGGCGCCCCGTCCGCCGCCAGCGCCGCCCGGTCGTGTTCGTCCGGTGCGAGTCCGAGCCTTTCGCGGGCCACGGCGCGACCGACCAGTGGCAGGAGCCCGTACGGGTCCAGCTGGGAGATGATCTGCGCCGGTTGGGCGAGGATGGCGCGGCAGGCGACGTTGTAGCAGTACAGCGCCTTGTCGAGGTCTCCCGCGTGGGCGAACTCGTCGGCGAGCACGACGGCCGTGGCCCGGCGGAGCACCCCGGGCCGCATGAGCTCGGCGATCAGACCGTCGGCCTCGTCCATCCGGCCCTCGGCCCGGAGCGACTCCGCCAGCATGTGGGTCGCGTACTGGCGGTGGTCGGGGTCCGGAGCCAGGGACCGCAGTGTCTCCAGCAGGTCCCGGGCCGCCGACGGGTTCGTGGAACCCCATGCCTGTGCCGCGTTCAGGAGGATCTCCCCCGCCTCGTCCGGGGCTGCCGCCAGGTCGTCCAGGTACCGCCGGGGCAGGTCCAGTTCGAAGAGGGCCCCCACCAGTTCCGGAGGGAGCGGGGACGGGGGTGCGCTGTCGGTCATGCTCCCAGGTTAGGAGCGCCCGCGATGTGCCCCGACCGACTGCCCGCGCCCCGCCCCGCTCTCCTGAACGGCGGCCTCCGGTCCGAGGCTTCCACCCGAGACGGCGAGCACGGTCAGTCACAGCACTGGCAGACCTCGCAGCACTGGCAGACGCTGCAGCACTCGCAGTATCCGCACCAGGCGTCGCGCGGTTTCTGCGACCACGGCCCGGGGTGCGGGTCACGGCAGCAGAGCTGGCCCGAGCCGCACATGAACAGCGCCACCGCGCACCCGCTGAAGAACCCGCGCGTCTTCGGCGGGTGGGCGAACGCGGGGGTGTCGCACGAGCAGCACTCGCAGCATCCGGCCCCTCTGCCGCTCCCGCCGCCGCCCTGGGGGCCCTGGTCGTGTCCGCTACCGCCGCCCGCGGCGTCACCGCCGTGGTGGGGGTACTGCCCCGCTCCCCCGTGGGGACCCTGGTGGCGGCGGGGGTCCTGGGAGCCGTAGGGGGTGTGGGGGCCCTGAGGGCTGTACTGACCCGGGGGGACGTGAGGGCCCTGCGGCCCGTAGGGGTTGTGGGGGTCGTGGGGTCCCTGGGGTCCCGGCCGACCCGGCCGGGGGTGTCCGGCCTGGGCGAAGACACGGTCCACGGAGCGGCCGAGTTCACGCACCAGGAGGGCGCGAACCAGCCGGTCCTGGGTGAACTCCGCCTCGTCCAGTGCAAGGCGGACACCGAGCACGGCCCCGTCGCACAGTTCACGGGCGCGGTCGAGGCCGGTACCGGTTGCGGTGAGCGGGTTCCAGGCGCCGCGGACCCGGTCCTCCTCGCGGTCCTCGACCGCGTCCAGCAAGTGTGCGACGCGGCCGAAGAGGCGGCCCGCCTCACGCAGCGGTGCCGCGTTGGCGGGTCGGTCGGCGAGGAGCGCGGTGTGCGCGAAGGCCTCGCCGGTGGCCTCCTCGGTCGGAGCGGTGACCGTGAGGACGTCGGTGCCCTGCGCCGCGGCGAGCTCGACCTCGCGCTGCCGGTCGATCACCGCGACGAGCCCGGCACCGTCGAAGCCGAGGCGCTCACCCGCCTCCGTGGCCCCCAGCCGCCAGCGCTCGGCGACCCGCCCCGCGATCGAGCGGACGCCGCGACGGCCGTAGAGGCCGTCGGCGTCCTCGATGTGGTCGGTGATCTTGGCGGAGGCCAGCATCAGCGACACCGCGGCGGCCAGGTACGCGCCCGAGCCGTTGGCGGCGCGGGCGCCGCGCATGCCGCGCAGGGGGCAGCGTCCGGCCGCGCGCGTGTCCGCCTCGGCCTCGGACTGCGCGGCGGTCAGGACCGACACGACCAGGCCGTCGTAGTTGGTGGCGATCCGGGATGCCTGCCCGTGGTCGTCGCGCAGGGCCAGGCACAGCCCGCACATGTGGGACATCCACTCCTCGGCGAGCCCGTCGGGCAGGGTGTGCCGACAGGGGCGCAGGATTCCGAACACGCATCGCTCCTCGTTCTCGAACGCGACGATCTCGCGTTGACGACGGGGTTCGACGCGCGAAACGGCCGGGGAGTTCTCGCACGGGACGGTGCGGTGGAGGGCGGGGACGGGACGTGATCCTGCTGGAAGGCGTCCCGCTCCTCTCATGGCGCCCCTCACGAGACCGGCGTTCAGCCGCAGTCGGTCTCGTTCCTGTAGCCGTTGTCCCCGTCGATGTAGCCGAACCAGTCGACGCAGGTACCGGCCGCGTAGAGGTGGACCGGGCCCGCGTAGGTGGTGTGGTGGCCCGCTCCATAGACGGCATGACGAGGATCGTCCGGCGTCCGCTTCAGGCCGACCACCATCTCCACGGCCGGGCCGGGGGTCGTGCGCACCGTGACGGCGCAGTTGAGACCGGTGAATTTGTTGTAGGTGAGGAAAGTTGTGCCGGATTTTCCGATCGCCACCTGATCGACGACGTCGTAGCCGTGACCGCAGGCGTCGTTGTACTCGGCTGCCGCGGCGTGTGCGGGCGGGACCGCCAGGACTCCCGCGGCCACGGCCAGAGCGGCGGCGGCACAGGCCGCACGCAGTACGTTCATGTCGTCCCTCCGAAGCGTTCGCGCCCATTCGAGAACCAGAAGGGGTACTTCCATCATTCACTCACAGGCGGCTTTTTTCTGCCTCCCTATTCTATGGCGGACCCGGTTGCACGCGGGGTCGGATTCAGGATTTCCATTCCGCCGCGACCACCATTTCCACAGGTTCCCGACAGAACTCGGATAACAGGAAGAATGTCTTCTTCGACCACCGGCCGGAGGGGCCGCCCAGCACCGGCCCCGTGGTGTCCACGCGCCTGCGGCGCTCCTGGGAGACGGCCTGAGCGGTCGGGCCGATACTTCGGGGCGCCGCCACCCCTGCGGGCTGGAAGGGGTCGTCAGAACAGGGAGGCGATCCGGTCGCCGAGGAGGGCGAGCAGGTCCAGGGTGCTCAGGCCGAACCGCGCACCGGCCTCCAGTCCGGTGGCGAGCAACGCGGCGAGGAGGACCAGGACCAGGACGCGGGAGGGCCAGCGGCGGGGGCGGGGTGCGGGGAAGGTGTCGTTCTCCTCCTCGTCCTCCGAGTCCAGCCAGGGGCGGTCGAGACGGGCGACCTCGCGCCGCAGGTCCTGGACCTCGGCGTGGTAGTGGTCGCGCTCCGCGCGCACCCGTCGCAGTTCGGCGCGCTCGGCGCGGACCGCGGCACGGGCGTCGACCACGTCGACGCGGGCTCCCTCGGGCCCCCGCCTGGAGTGCCAGCGCTCCAGGCGGGCCAGCGGCAGGTCGGCGTACTGGGTGGGCCAGTTGTCGTCGGAACCCTCCTCGTCGAAGGGGTCGCCGACTTCGGGCTCGGTCTCGGCCGCGTAGTCGGGGGGTTCGTCGCCGTGGCCGTTCCCGCTCTCGTCGTCGGCGACCGGGCCCACTCCGAGGGGTGGGGCGTCGGCCGGGACGCGGACCTCGGGGGCTGCGGCGGGCTCGGCAGGGGCGAAGGTGTCGGCGGGGTGGTCGCGGCGGTCGGTCGGGGACGCGGCGGTCGTCCACTCGTGCGTCTCCCGGGCCTCCGGGGTGCCGGGAGCCCCGTGCTCCTCCACCGGCTCGGTGGGTGTGGCGGGCTCGGCGGCCACGCGGCGCCGTGCGGCCCTCGCGTCCCGCTCCGCGGCCCTGCGAAGAGTACGGCCGAACATCCGCGGGCGCCCGGCGACCGGGGTCGGGTCGTCGGTGACGATCTCGTCCGCCCCGTAGGACGCGTGCCATTCCGGCGGGTCGAGGAGGTCA
The DNA here is from genome assembly GCF_042716955.1 of Nocardiopsis sp. NPDC058631. NCBI lineage: Bacteria > Bacillati > Actinomycetota > Actinomycetes > Streptosporangiales > Nocardiopsidaceae > Nocardiopsis > Nocardiopsis sp. NPDC058631. Next base: position 5,186 of record NZ_JBHXQY010000170.1, read on the forward strand.
CGCGGCGCGTGGGGCTCAGGGGCGTCGAAGATCCTCGGCCTGCGCGCGCCTGCCTGCGGGGGCTCCGAGTCGTCCTCCGCCCCGGGCCAGAGGGTGGCCGGGGAGTCCGGTTCCGTGTGCGCGGGGGCGATGCGGGGCCTGCGGGTCCCGGGGGGCGGATCCACCGCGCCCTCGGCCCCGTCCGCTGGCTCGGGTGCCTCCGGCAGGGGTTCCGGCTCGGAACCGCTTGCGGGCCAGAGCGCCTCGTTGGACCGGCCCGGCGGAGTCCCGCCGCCCGACCGGTGATCCGGCGTGCCGTCCGACTCGCGGTCGGGCCGGTCGGCGGCGGACCGCGTGCGCCCTCCGATACCCGTGTCCGACGCGCGGGAGACCTCCTCGGCGAGTCCCCGCAACGACCCCTGTCCCAGCCGGAGGGCCGGGGGGTGCGACTCGGCGCCGGGACGGCCGAGGAGCGGACGGGGGTCGGAGGGTGAGCGGGGTCCGGTCTCCTCCTCGCCGGGGGCCTCGGCCTCGGGGAGGTCGGGGAGGTCCGCCTCCTCCGTTGCGGGAGCGGGGCCGCTGTTCCGGAAGCCGTCAGGGTCCGGGGCCTCTCCGCCGGCGGGTGCGCCCCCGTGGCCCGGGTCTGCGTCCGGCAGTGCCTCGGCCTCGGGGACGTCCTCCACGCCGGAGGCCGCGTCGTCGAAGGCACCCTTCCCGCGGCGCCGGCCCCCGCCGACGGAGTCCACCGGCTCGTCACGGGTCCCGCCCGTGCGTGCGGATCCGGCACCCGGCTCGCCGTGTGCCCCGGAGGTCCCACCGGTGTCGGACACCTCCGCAGGCGCCGCCCCGGCCCCGGACAGCGTGAGGTGCCGGGGGCCGGCGCCGGGCCCCGGTGCCTGCTCGGGCCCCGGGGCCCCCCCCGCCGGGGCCCGGGGGGGTTTAAAAAAAAGAGCGGGCGGCGGGAATTTTGGGGGTGGTT
>NZ_JBHXQY010000171.1:0-6140 GCF_042716955.1 Nocardiopsis sp. NPDC058631
CTCCTTGCGCTGATGGTACTGCCCTGTGGTGGGGTGGGAGAGTAGGTCGCTGCCACGGTTTTTTGTTGGGGAGGGGGTTGCCTGTGATGGGCGGCTCCCTCCCTTTTTTGTCGCCCGAGCTTGTGAACTTGTGAACCGGGGTTCTTCAGAACCCGTAGTTGTAGACCGAGCCGCCCGGGTAGACGGTGCCGACACCGCTCCGGTAGACGTATCCGCCGTAGGCCGCGCCCTCCTGGAAGGTCCAGCCGCCCAAAGTCCGGCCGTGGAGCGCCACGTACCAGCCGGCCGCGTTGGGGTCGGTGTAGGCCCTCAGGGCGAAGTGGATGTGGGCGCCGGTCGAGGAACCGCCCGCGCAGACGCTGTTGCCCTGGGTGCCGAGGTAGTGGCCGGTGCCGACGTTGTTGCCGGGCAGCCACTGGTAGTTCTCCAGGTGGTAGTAGTCCGTGGAGTACCCGTTGTTGTGGATTACCCGGGTCCAGCCGGTGCAGAGGCTGTAGGCGTAGCCGCCCCGGGCGGCGCGGGCCTGGCCGTTGCCGCCGGCGAAGTCCGCAGAACTGTACGGGTGCCCTGAACTGAACCCGTGCGGACCTCCGGTCATGATCATCGAGGAGCCGATGGAGTACGGCAGACCCACCCCGGTGTAGGAGGAGGCGGAGACCTTGTCCGGGTTGGTCGAGTCGGCGACGGTCTCCCGTTCCTCCTCTCCCAGCAGGGTCGATGCGGAGAGGATCTCGGAGAACACCTCCGTGCCCTCCAACCCCACGGTCCACTCCGAGCCCTCGTGGTCGGCGGCGAACAGCCACGCGTACGGGCTCTCCTCCGTGGCCGAGGGCGCTGTCACGATGGCGACACCGAAGGCCGATCCGTCGGAGGCCTCACGGATGTCGACCCTCACGTCGCGGTCCTGGGCGTCGAGGGCGGACATGCCGGAACCCCGGGCCTGCAGGACGTCCGCGATGACCGCGTCGGCGAGCAGGTTCTCGGCCGTGGTCCCGGCTGTCCCGCCGGGTAGGGCCCCGGCGGCGGTGTCGTCCGCGGTGACCTCGACGTTGGGTGCGATGGCGAGTGGGGTGTCCGCCGGCGCCGGTTGGGCCTGTGCCGCCGACGCGGAGACGACCAGGGCGGTAGCCGCGGTGAGGGAGAGGGTGGCCGCGCCCAGGAACCGGGGGCGGGAAAGGCGCGCGCGAAAGGCGGGGGAGGTGGGGGGTGTCAACGCTTCTCCTCGTGGGGGTAGAGCGAACGGGTTTGACACGACAGGGTGTGATCATGGGTTGTGGATCACATTGCTACCGCAGGGTAACTACGTGAACACCAGCATGCAAGGGGTGGAAAGCCGACGCGGGAAGTCCACCGGGCCCCGTAGCCGCCCCGGGGCATGCCGAAGCACCCCCGTCCAGGGGACCCCCCGCTTTCCAGTCAACCGTGGCGTGAAGGGCGTGACCAGCCCGAGGCCCTTCCTGTGGACAACGCAGGACCTGTGGACAACGCGGAACGGCCCCGATTCCGGGGCCGTTCCACGGGGAGGTGTGTCGGGACGTCAGGCGGAGGCGACCCTGGCTTCCAGACCGAGGAGGAACTTCTTGCGCTCCAGCCCGCCCGCGTAACCCGTGAGGGTTCCGTTGGCTCCGATGACCCGGTGGCAGGGAATGATGATGCTGATGGGGTTGCGGCCGTTGGCCATTCCCACAGCGCGGGAAGCGGTCGGCCGCCCCAACTCCTCGGCGAGCTGACCGTAACTCGCGGTCTCCCCGTACGGGATGGTCGTCAGCCCCGTCCAGACCCTGCGCTGCCACTCGGTTCCGGCGGGGGCGAGCGGCAGGGTGAAGTCCCGGAGTTCACCGGCGAAGTACGCGGTCAGCTGGCGGACGGCCTCGGCGAACGGGGCCGGGTCGGCGACCCAGTCCGCCGGAACGCCCAGGGTGCTGTCGTCCTTGGCCGGCGTGTACACCCCTCCCAGGGCCTCGCCGTCACCGCGGAGCGTCAGCGTGCCCACGGGTGACTCCATCGTGGTGTACCTGGTCGGTCCGCCCAGCGGGGCGCGGAGTTCCACGGTCGGTACCCGCTGGGGCGCGACCGGCTCGATGTCCGTGAAAAGTGACTCCTGTCGGTGTGCCTCGGCACGCGGTGCCTGTTTGGTACTCATACCGTTCCCTCTCGTCAGTCTTTGCTTCCCGACGGCCTAGGGCCCCGTGGCTCCAACGATGGACCGGGGCCCGCCGCTTCCCGCCCGGTCCGGATCCGCGTCGCCCAACGAGGTCCACAGAAGGTGCGTGGCGTACGAGCGCCAGGGGCTCCACGCGAGAGCGTGCCGGGCCGCGGCCGCGGGGGAGACCCGCACCCCCTTGGCCTCCAAGGCCAGCCGGACCCCCAGGTCGCCGTGCAGGAACACGTCGGGATCGCCCAGGCCGCGCATCCGCACGTAGCCCGCCGTCCACGGTCCGATCCCGCGCAACTCCACCAGGCGCTGCTCGGCCTCGTCCCGGTCGCAGCCCGGCCCCAGCTCGATCCGGCCCGAGGCGACGGCCCCGGTGAGTCCCACCAGGGCCGTCCCGCGCGCCACCGGGATCGAGAACCCGGCCGGGTCGGCCCCGGCAAGGACATCCGGAGCCGGGAACACGTGAGTGAGCCCGCCGCCCGGGAACTCCAGGCCCTCCACCAGCGGTTCCCCGAACCGTGCCACCAGCCGACCCGCCAGGGTCCGGGCGGCCTTCACCGACACCTGCTGTCCGAGCACCGCCCGGACCGCCAGTTCCGACGGGTCCACGTGGCCGGGCGAGCGTATCCCCGGGTGGGCGGACACGATCGGGCCCAGCAGGGGGTCCCCGCCCAGGGCCTCGGCGACCGCGCGCGGGTCGGCGTCGAGGTCGAGCAGTCTGCGGCAACGGCGCACCGCGCTGGCCAGGTCACGGGTCTCGGTCAGCCTCAGGCGGCACAGCACGTGCCCCGGCTTCGAGCCCTCCGAGAGCTCCGCGACCCCGGGGCCGTGCGGGAGCGGAAGCGTGCGCCGGTACACGCCGTTCCGGTACTCCTCGATCCCGGGGACGGCGCGGTCTCCCAGGAACCGCAGCATCCCGGCCAGGTCGATCGGCTCCCGGTAGGGCAGCCGCAGCGTGATCGTCCCCGGTTCGGAGACCCCGGATGCCCGGGACCGGCCTGCCGAGCGCATCTCTGTGGGGGAGCGGTCGAACACCGCCTGCATCGTCTCGTTGAACTGGCGGACGCTCGCGAACCCGGCCGCGAACGCGACGTCCGTCATCGGCATGTCCGTGGTCTCCACCAGGATCCGGGCGGTCTGGGCCCGCTCGGTGCGGGCCAGGGCCAGCGGCCCCGCGCCCACCTCGGCGGACAGCAGACGGTTGAGTTGGCGCTCGCTGTACCCCACGGCGGAGGCCAGTGCGCCGACACCGCCCCGGTCCACGGCACCGTCCTGGATGAGCCGCATCGCGCGGCCGACCACGTCGGCGCGCAGGTTCCACTCCGGGGAACCGGGCGTCAGGTCGGGCCGGCACCTCTTGCAGGCGCGGAACCCGGAGTCCTGGGCTGCGGCCGCGGTGGGGAAGAACCGGGTGTTGACCCGTTTCGGGGTGACGGCGGGGCAGCTCGGACGGCAGTAGATACCGGTGGTGCGCACTGCCGTGTAGAAGACCCCGTCAAAGCGGGAGTCCCTGCTGTGTACTGCGCGGTAGCGCTGGTCGTCGTCCATCACACTGCCCATGGTCGCCCAGGGGCGGGCCAGGTGCTGGCGGTTTTCGGACATGCACCCCTCGGGGTCAGGAGTCCTCGTCGCCGGGGGCGCGGACCGGTCCGGTCGCGCCGGAGCCGTTCCGGTCGGAGCCGGGGTCCCCCGTGCCCGGGCCGCCGTCGTCCGCCTCCTCGCCGTGGTCGACGAGGTACTGGATGTAGACGGGGCGCAGTGCCTCCTGGACGCCGGGGTCGGTCTCGACGGAGAGGGCCTCGTACACGAAGCCGGACAGCTGGGCGACGCTCGCCTCGCTGGCCCTGTCGTTTCCGGCGGCGGCCTCGGCGGCGGGGATGAGGCCGAGCAGCCGCCAGAAGAACCGCAGATCCCACCGCTTCCGCGCCAGGTCGACAGCGCGGTCCCGCAGGTCCTCCGTGCTGGTCCGGCCGAATCCTGCGGCGTCGTCTCCCATGTTCGGAAGATACCCGTCCCCGCGCCCGCCACCCGTGAGTGACCTGGGTTACGCTTCACACGAGTTCATCGTCTCCACCCCGCCCCGGGGTCCTCCCACAAGGAGGGGCCGGGCAGTGGGGCACATCGTGAGGGGTAAGCCATGGCCGAGGGTGCGGCAAGGATCGTCGTCGCCAAACCGGGACTGGACGGGCACGACCGGGGGGTCAAGATCGTCGCCCGCGTCCTGCGCGACGCCGGGGTCGAGGTCATCTACACCGGTCTGCGCCAGACGCCGGAGATGATCGTCGCGGCCGCGCTCCAGGAGGACGCCGACGGCATCGGGCTGTCCGTGCTCTCGGGCGCCCACATGACCATGTTCACCCGGGTGATGGAGCTGCTGAGGGAGAACGGCGCCGAGGACATCCGGGTGTTCGGCGGCGGGATCATCCCCGACGCGGACATCGCGGAGCTCGAACGCATCGGCGTGGCCAAGATCTTCACCCCGGGCGCACCGACCTCCGAGATCGCCGACTGGGTGAGGGAGAACGTGCGTCCGGCGCACGCGGCCTGAACCCCTGAAGGCCCGAGCCGCCACCGGGGCGCGGAGGGGTCCGAAAGCACCGCGGTGGCAGACCAACGGCGTGATGTTGGTCGCAGGGCCGAAGCTGCCGCGAAGCGGCGAATGACCCCGTGTCGTGTTATTCGCGGTGTCGCTCGTCACACGATTTCCCACGCGGGGGCTCCCGCAGTGCGGCATGGGCGGCTTTTGGGGTGGGACGGGGGCGGAGAACCCGCCCCCGGTGTCCGGCGGCCGGATTTCAGGCGACTAAGCTTTGCGCATGTCGCGGGTGGCGACTCCGCGGCGATCGCGATCTCTGTGAACGGCACGGCCCCTCGGGGCCCTGTTCCGTGTGACACGTACCAGTAGGTCACAGCCGATCCGGACGAGGCCACCCCGGTAGACATCCTGAGCCAGCGAGTTACAAGGACGGACCCTCGTGGACCTGTTCGAATACCAGGCGAAGCAACTCTTCGCAGAGTACGGGGTTCCCGTACCCCAGGGGAAGGTGGCGAGCACGGCCTCCGAGGCACGTGCCATCGCTGACGAGTTCGCCGCTGCCGGCAAGCCCCGCGTCGTTGTCAAGGCGCAGGTGAAGACCGGTGGTCGCGGTAAGGCCGGTGGCGTGAAGGTCGCCGAGGGCCCCGAGGACGCTCAGGCCAAGGCCGAGCAGATCCTCGGTATGGACATCAAGGGCCACACGGTCCACCGTGTCCTGGTCGAGGAGGCCTCCGACATCGCGGAGGAGTACTACTTCTCCTTCCTGTTGGACCGTGCGAACCGCAACTTCCTGTCGATCTGCTCCGCCGAGGGCGGTGTGGAGATCGAGGAGGTCGCTGTCTCCGACCCCGACGCGGTCGCCAAGATCTCCATCGACCCGCTGACCGGCGCTCCCGCGAACATCGCGGCCGAGATCGCCAAGGTGGGCAGGCTGCCCGAGGCCGCCGCCCAGGGCGCGGCCGAGATCATCACCAAGCTGTGGGACGCGTTCGTGGGCAAGGACGCCACCCTCGTCGAGGTGAACCCCCTCATCCTCACCAAGGACGGCCGCGTCGTCGCGCTCGACGGCAAGGTCACCCTGGACGAGAACGCCGAGTTCCGCCAGGACCTGGAGAGCCTCACGTTCGCCGAGGAGGGTGACCCCCTGGAGGTCGCCGCCAAGGCGAAGGGTCTGAACTACGTGAAGCTCGACGGTGAGGTCGGGATCATCGGCAACGGCGCGGGTCTGGTCATGTCCACCCTGGACGTGGTCGCCTACGCCGGCGAGGAGCACGGCGGGGTCAAGCCCGCGAACTTCCTCGACATCGGTGGCGGCGCCTCGGCCGAGGTGATGGCCAACGGGTTGGAGATCATCCTGGGCGACCCCGCGGTCAAGAGCGTGTTCGTCAACGTCTTCGGCGGTATCACGGCCTGCGACGCGGTGGCCAACGGCATCGTGCAGGCCCTGGA
>NZ_JBHXQY010000172.1:0-6128 GCF_042716955.1 Nocardiopsis sp. NPDC058631
TGGGATCGGGGTGGGCGCCCGCCGCCGACCTCCTCGGGGACTCCCGGCACGAGCTCGGGGTCAGTACCAGCCGATGGACTGGGAGTGGGCCCATGCTTCACACGGGGTGCCGTAGCGCCCCTTGATGTAGTCGATGCCCCACGCGATCTGGGTGGCGGGGTTCGTCTGCCAGTCGTCGCCGTGGGAGGCCATCTTGGTTCCGGGCAGGGACTGCGGGATACCGTACGCGCCCGAACTGGGGTTCGAGGCGGTGTGGTTCCAGTTGCTCTCCTTCTCCCACAGGGGTTCGAGGCAGCCGGAGAACTGGTCCTCACCCCAGCCCTCTGCGAGGACCATTTCGAGGGCGATCGACTTGGGGTCCCCGCTGAACTCGGGAACCTCCTCCTCTTCTTCCTCCTCCTCTTCCTCCTCGACGTCGCTCCCGTCGCCCTGGGCCGTTCTGACCCCTTCGCCGAGGGCGGTGTCGCTCTCTCCCCGGGCCTGCTGCCGCAGATCCTGGAGTTCTTCCTGCGTCAGCTCGGAGGACGCGAAGAAGTCGTCCTCCCCGGTTTCGGCGTCGGCCGCGGGTTCCTCGCTGTCCGGGACGGCGGCGTTGGCCGCCATGTTCGGGTCGACTCCGTCGTCCGCGAACGCGGAGACGGCGAACGTCGCGCCCGCGACGAGGGTCGCCGCACCGATCACCGCCGTACTGCGCAACGACATTCGGTTGAGTAGCACGATTGCCTTTCCCAAGAGGGGGTTAATGGCAGGGAAAGCCCTATTAATACCAGTTGTTCGCCTGGGAATGGGACCAGGCGTCACAGGGGGTCCCGTACCTGTCCTTGATGTAGTCGATGCCCCACGCGATCTGGGTGGCGGGGTTGGTCCGCCAGTCGTCGCCGTGGGAGGCCATCTTGCTTCCGGGCAGAGACTGCGGGATGCCGTAGGCACCCGAGGACGCGTTCTCCGCCGTGTGGTTCCAGTTGCTCTCCTTCTCCCACAGGGGTTCGAGGCAGCCGGAGAACTGGTCCTCACCCCATCCTTCGGCGAGGACCGCCTCCAGGGCGATCTCCTTGGCCGTGCCCGCGGGCACGGGGGCGCCACCACCGGAGGAACCCGTGGAGTCCGAGGCACCGCCGGAGGAGGCGGTCCCGGGATCGGGCTCCGGCTCGGGCTCCGGCTCGGGGATCTCGCTTCCCGTCCCGCTGGTGGACCGGACGCCCTCGTCCGCGGCCGACCTCGCCTCCTGGCGGGTCTCCTCACGCAGCCCCTCGCGTTCCTCCCCGCTCACCGCGGGCGGCTCCGCGAAGAAGTCGTCGGCGCCGTCCCCGCCCTGCTGCTCGGGGACCACCACGGCGGACGTGAGCCGCTCGGGCCCCACGTCGTCGGTCTGCGCGAACGCAGCGACCGTGAAGGTGCTCCCGGCGACCACGGCCGCGGCTCCGACCGCGCTCGCACGGCGCAGTGAGGTTCGGTTGAACAGCAAGGATGGCCCTTTCGCGTAGACGCACACGTGCCTTCGTGGGGCTGCTCGTGTGTGGTGCTTCGCCGCTGCTGACCACGTGGCCCGGACTGTGCGCGGAGGGGACGGGTCTTCCGTTCGACCGACCGCGGCGCGGGTCTCCCACGTGGGAGGGGATGTTCTGTGCAGCGAACTCAGCCTGCATCATCGTCACGGTGAAGTAACGCCAGTTTTACTATGCCTTGGGTCACATCACGGAATGTGCTCGTATTGCGGACCCCTGACCTGCGCGGCGACACGAAGGGTCAAGCCCTGGTCAAAGGGAGTTCACGGCGTGGTCCCTGTCTCCACGCGACGAGTGGCACCCGATCCGCGTCACCGGGGGCTTCTGAGTACGCGTACCGATGCGCGCGGACAGGAACCGGAGACAGGATGGCGGTATGAACGCCCACGGATCCCCACCGCCCCCCGCGGGTCCACGGCTCCACTGCCCGGACTGTCGCTCCCCGCTCCCTTTCGGAACCACCGCGTGCCCCCGGTGCGGACTACGGCTCACCGGTGACACCGCCCGGCGCCTCTGGTGGATCGACTCCGAGATCGCGGAGCTCGACGGCCGCAGGCACCGGCTGCTCGGTGAACGCGCCGCGGTGGTGCGGCTGCTGCGCCGCGAGTCGATCCCGAGGCGGACGGACACGCCCCCTCCCGCCAACACCCCCACCGGAGGCCGCCCCGGAGACCGCACGCCCTCCCACGGGCCCGTACACACCGATTCGGGAGCACGGCCGTCGGCGGGTGCGGCCGGGCACGGCGCCGCGGCCCCCGCGCCCGCCGGTCGGCACGGCTCCGCACCGACCGGTGAGGTCACCCGGCGCTCCGCCCAGAACCTCATCCTCGGACTGGGCGGCCTCCTCGTCGGTATCGCCGCCCTGGTCTTCGCCGTCTGGAGCTGGAGCGACCTGGGCACCGGCGCCCGTGCGGGCGTCCTCGGGGCCACCACCCTGGCCTTCGCCGTGCTCGCCCTCCCCCTGCACCGGCGCGGGCTGAGGGCTACGGCCGAGACCTTCGGCTGCGTCGCAGCGGCCCTGCTGTGCGTCGACGCCCTCGCCCTGGGCCTGCTCCTGTCCGACCGGATCACCAGCGGTCCCGGCTACGCGGCCGCCGCGCTCACCGCCATCGGCGCGCTGGCGGCGCTCTATCCGCTCCTCGTGCCGCTGCGGTCCCCGCGCGTCGTCGCCGCCCTCGTCGCCCAACCGGTCCCGGTCCTGCTCGTGGCCGCGCTCCCCGGCGGCGGGGCCCTGTCCTGGATCCTGCCCGCGCTCGCCGCCACCGCGCTCACCGACCTGCTGCTGGTCCGCCTGCTCGGCGGGCCGCGCCAGGGCATCCCGGTCCGCACCCTCCACGTCACCGCGACGGTCCTGTGGGGGTTCGCCCTCGTCCTCTCCTCCGCGCTCATGCTCGCGGTCCCCGAGGCCCGCAACGCCGGCACCTGGTGGGCCGTGGCATCGGCACTGCTGGTGAGCGGAGTGACCGGTCTGCTGTTCACACGGCGACCACTGCCCTCGCTCCCCCGGCCCGGGGCCCGGCCGTCCGTGCTCCACGCCGCGGTCGCCCTCCTCGCCCTGGGCGCGGTGCCCCTGGCCGCCGGCCCCGCACACCTTCCCGTGCTCCCCGGCGCGCCCTCCGGGTTCTGGACCGGCGATCCGGGCGCGGCGACCGCCCCCGCCCTCCACGTCCTGGAGCTCACCGGCCCCGGAACCCTCGTGCCGCCCGCACCCGCCTACCTGGCGGCCGTCGCGGTCGCCGCCGTCCTGGCCCTGGCGGCGGTGGCCCTGCTGCGCCGCGACCTCCTGGTGCCCGCGACCGCCCTGGTCGCCCCGCCGGCCCTGCTCGCGGTTCCCCTGCTGCTGTCCCTGCCCCTCGTGGTCGCGGTCGTGTGGGCACTGCTCGTGGGCGCCGCCCTGGTCCTCGGCACCGTTCTCCTGCCGCGCCGACGCGCAGGGTGGGTGTGCACGGCCGCCGGGTCCCTCACCGTCGCCACGGGGGTGCTGTGGTCGCTGCCGGACCGGTACACCTCCCTGGCCGCCCTCCTCCTCACGGGCACCACCGCACTGGTCGCCCTCCTGCTGTTCCGCCGCGCCGACCGCAACGGCCGCGCCGCGGCCTCCCTGTACGGGTCCGGCCTGCTGCTGTGGGCTCTGACCCTGCTCACCGGCGCGGGCTTCCTGACGGCGCTGGCGCTCGGCCTGGACGCGCCGCGCCCCGCCTGGTGGCTCCTGGCCGCCGCCGCGCTGATGGCGGGCGCGACGGCCCTCCTTCTCGGCCGGCTCCGGTACCCGTTCGCCTCCCAGGGCTCCGGGGGCGCCCCCGGAACCCTCCCCCGTGCCGCCGTGGCCGTGCCCGGAGGCGGGTGGGCGGGCGCCCCCCTCCCCGCCCGGGGCGCCCCCGACCCCCGGCCGGCGTTCACCCTGTTCGGCCTCCTGCTCCTGGCCACGGCCCCGCTGCTGGCAGGTTCGGTACGGGGTCCCGGCCTGTCACCGCTCTCCGGCCCGTACCAGCCGTGGACCGCTCCGGTGTCGGCGATGCTCGACCCCGCGCACGAGGTGCTGGGCCTCTCGGCCCCGGAGGGGTTCGCCGCCGCGCTGGGCACCGCGCTCGGCGTACTCGTGGCCGGTGCCCTCGTGGTGGCCCTGGTCCTGCTGGTGGACCGTAGGTGGGCGGTGACCGCGCTCGCGCTCGCCGCGCCCACCGCCCTGGTGCCGCTTCCGGTGCTCCTGGGGATGCCGTACGTGGCGGCGGTGGTGTGGACGGTGTTCGTCGGAGCCGCGCTGGTCCTGGGCGTCGCGCCCTCCGGCCGTTCCGGACTCGGCTGGGTGCCGGCCGCGACCGGGTGCGCGACCCTCCTCCTGGGCCTGTTCCGTGCGCTTCCCGAGTACTACACGACGCTGGCCGCGCTCGTCCTGGTCGCGGCGACCTCCCTGGTGGCGGCGCTGGTCCTGCGACGCATGGACTTCGCCGGAGGCGTCCGCCCCGGAACCGCTGCGCGCGCCGTACCCCTCGCACTCGGGGGGCTCACCCTGCTCGTGGGAGGGGCCGCCCTGGTGTTCTCCTTCACACGGCAGGGTCCCCCCGAACCCCTGTCGTGGTGGTTGTCGGCCGCGGCGCTGCTGTGCGTCGGCGCCGCCTCGGTGACGGTGGCCCGGCCGACGCCCCCGTCCCCCGTCCCGGCACCCCCCGCCCCCGCACCGCGGCCCGTACCGGGGATGCCGCCGTTGACACTGCTCGGCCTCCTGCTGCTGGCGGCCGTCCCCCTCGTGGCGGGGCCCCGGTCGCTGCCCGCGCTCGCGGCGGTCCCGCGGGCCCACCCCGTGGCGTCCGCGCCCCCGTCGGTCCTGCTGGACCCCGCGTACGCCGTCCTCGGCCTCTCCCCGCTTCCGGGGCCGGCCCTGGCCGCGGCCGTGGCCGCCGGGGTCCTGGTGTCCGGGCTGCTCTCCGTGGGCGCGGTCGCCCTCCTGGCCCGGCGGTGGACGCCGCGCGCCGCCGCCCTGGTCGTACCGCCCGCGCTGGCGCCCCTGCCGGTGATCACCGGAGCGCCGTTCCTCGTCGCCCTGCTGTGGGTGCTGGCGGTGGGTTCCGCCCTGGCGGTGTGGTCGGCGCTGCTGCGGGACCGCCGGACGAGCCCGCTGCCGGGGCTGACGGGGCTCCTCACCGCGGGGGTGGGTCTGAGCTGGTCGCTCGCCGAGGAGCACACGACCGCCGGCGCGCTGATGGCCGCCGCGGTGGTCGCGTCGGTGGTCGCCGCGCTGGCGCGGACGCCCGTCCCCGCCCTGGGCGGCACCGCTGCCGCCACGTCCCTCACCGGGGCGTTCTCCCTCACCCTCCCCCTGGCCCTGGGTGCGCCGGTGGAGTACGCGGTGCTCGGGCCGATCGCCGTGGTCGCCGCCGTGGCCGTGGTCGCGCCGAGGCTGCGCGGGGCGCTGGTGACGGCGGCCGAGGTCCCCGCGTGCCTGTGGGCGGTCCTGGCCCTGGCCGTCTCGGTCGGCGCGGGTGCGCGGCCGGAGCTGGTGGCGCTGGCTCTCGCCCTGGTCGGCGTGGTCGCGGCGGCGACCGCTGTCCGTCCCGGCCGGTCGTGGTTCGCGGCGGTCGGCGGGCTGCTGATGTTCGCCGCCCTGTGGACCGTGCTCTCCGCCTGGCACGTGACCGTTCCCGAGGCGTACACGGTGCCTCCCGCGCTCGCCGCCCTGGTCATCGGCTGGGAGTGGAGCCGCAAGGCGGTGACCGCCCCGTCGAGCTGGGCGGCCTACGGCGGCGGCCTGGCGCTGCTGCTCCTGCCGACGGTGGGCCTGCTCCTCACCGAGGACGGCATGGCGTGGCGGGTTCCCGCCGTGCTGGTGCTCGGGGTGGCCGTCGCCCTGTGGGGTCTGGTGCGGCGGCTCCAGGCGGCGCTGGTCCTGGGAGGGCTGGTGCTGGTGGCCACGTCGCTGCGGGCGTTCGGGCCGCCCCTCTGGGAGCTGACCCGTGTCGCGCCGAACTGGGTGCCGTTCGCGGCCGTGGGCCTGCTTCTCCTGCTCGTGGGAGCCCGCTACGAGGCGAGTCTTGCACGGCTGAGGAGCCTGGGGCGGGTGGTGTCGGGCATGCGCTGAGGGGACGCCGCCACCCCACGGGGCGGCGTCCCGGGACCGGCCTCGGC
>NZ_JBHXQY010000173.1:0-6103 GCF_042716955.1 Nocardiopsis sp. NPDC058631
CCGTGGTGCCGTGCCCCTCACGGCCGAACGCGTACTCATTCACGTGATGAAACGGGCCGGCGCCGTTGTGCGTGCCGTGGAAGACACGGGTGGTGGCGCATGTGCGAGGATGCGGAGGATCATCCGCGTGTTCGGACCGAGAGAAGGGAACCCCCACGATGGTGGACAAGCCGGGTACCGGCGAGCCTGACGCCACCGGTGGCACCGACCGTTCCATCGGCGCGCTGGTCTCCGACGCCACCGACAACCTCTCCCGACTGGTACGCCTGGAGATCCAGCTCGCCAAGCTGGAGGCCAAGGCCGACGCGGTCAAGATCGGCAAGGGCGTCGCCGGGTTCGCGGTCGTCGCGGTCCTGGCCCACATCTTCGTCATCCTGCTCTCGGTGACCATCGCCTTCGCGCTGTACGAGCTGTTCGCGCTGCCCGCCTGGGTCTGCCTCGGTATCGTCACGCTGTTCTACCTGCTCCTCGCGGGGCTCTTCGCCCTGTACGGCATCGTCAACTTCCGCAAGCGGCAGGGGCTCCAGCGCACCGCGCTGACCACCTCCCGCCTCAGCGGCATCCTGCGCGGTGAGATCCGACCTCCCAAGCCCGGTGACGACATCGACGCGGCCGACTCCTCCGGGACGACCGCAGCGACGGCCCAGTAGCCGCACGCGGTGTTGGACGACTCCGCCGCGTACGTCGGCGGCCCGTGGACGCACCGGACCGTCAACGCGGCGGGTGCGCGGTTCCACGTGGCGGAGGAGGGGGAGGGCCCCCTGGTGCTCCTCCTGCACGGCTTTCCCCAGTTCTGGTGGGCGTGGCGGTCCCAGCTGGGAGCCCTCGCCGCGGCCGGCTTCCGTGCGGTCGCCGTCGACATGCGCGGTTACGGGGCCAGTGACAAGACCCCGCGCGGTTACGACCTCGTCACCCTCGCCCAGGACGCCGCCGGCCTGGTCCGGGCCCTGGGGTCGGAGGACGCCGTCGTGGTGGGTCACGGGGTGGGCGGCCTCGTCGGCTGGACGATGACGGCCTACCATCCGGGCTCCGTGCGCGCCCTGGCCGCCGTCTCCTCCCCGCATCCGCTGCGCACCGCCCGGCTCCTCGCCTCCGGCGGGCCGGGCGTGCGCCACATGCTCCGCGCCCAGGTGCCGATCCTCCCGGAACACCGGTTCCTGACGGACGGGTGCGTCCGTGTGGGCGACCTTCTGCGCGACTGGTCGGCCCCCGGGTGGCCGGACGCCGAGGCCGAGGAGCACTACCGGCGGGCCTTCTCCATCCCGAAGGTCTCCCACTGCTCACTGGAGTACCACCGCTGGATCTTCCGGTCGCGGTGGCGCCCGGACGGGCTCCGCTACCACGCGCGCATGCGGTCGCCGGTCCGCGTCCCCGTCCTCCAGGTCCACGGCGACCTCGACCCGGTGTGCCCACCCGGGACGGCACGCGCCTCCCGGCGCCTCGTGGCGGGGGCCTACCGTTGGGTGCGGGTCCCCGGTGCGGGACACTTCCCGCACGAGGAGCGCCCGGACGAGGTCTCCCGAGCACTCGTCGGGTGGTTGGGGGAGATCGGCGGCGGACATGCTGACGGAGCCCGGAAGGGCGACGGGGAACGGTGGTGAGGCAGTGATGGCGACGGAATCCGCGTCGGCGGGCCGGGATCGGAACGAGACCGGGCAGGCACAGAACCAGCGACCGCGCGACCGCTACGGGCGGCCGCTGCCGCACGGCAGCACGGGCGAGGTCGAGCGGGTCCCCGACGACGCCGTCTTCTCCGCGGCCGAGGGCCTCGAAGAAGCCCAGCGGCTGCTCGACGGAGGGTACGCCTTCACCGCCCACGAGGTTCTCGAAGCCGTGTGGAAGTCCTCGCCCGATCCCGAAAGGGAGCTGTGGAGAGGCCTCGCGCAGGTGGCCGTGGGCGTCACCCACGCCCAACGCGGCAACACGGTCGGTGCCGCGCGCCTGCTGCGACGGGGCGCGGAGCGGGTACAGGAGTTCGGGCCGGACGCCCCGCACGGGGTGGACGTGGCCGGTGTGGCGGCGTTCGCCCGCGGGTTGGCGGACGACCTGGACACCGGCCGGGCCTGCCGGGGCGACGGGATCGAACCGTCGGGGATGCGCCTGCTCGGGTAGCGGCGGAGCCGGCACAGCGGGGTGGCGCCCCAGGGGCGGTCCCGCGGTCGCGGCCTCACGGGAACGCCCCGCCCGGGGGAGCGCAGTGGCCGCTTGTGACCGCTGGTAGCAATGTGGCTGATGAGACCAATTCCTGCTTTATGCCTTTATGCGTGCTTTAACGCTAACATTGCATTAAGATATTATGCGTTGTTATTCATGGCTAATATCACCCAATAAAGCAATTTATCCTACTTCTGGGATCACCGTAAGATCACATCTTTGGTTTGTCTTGGGGAAATCCCGAATCGACACTCACCTTTATTCGGAATCGTGCGTAGAATCCCCGGATCACCGCCCGTGAGAGTGCAGCGCGGACGGTGTGCACCACAACCACAGGTGGCACCGCTTCGACCCCGCCAAGCGTGCTGTCGGGCCAGCTCAGGCTCCTTCCGGACGGCGGTACTTCCACTGGCGGCGCGCTGGACCGACGCCCGCGGGGCGACCCGTTCCCCGCGTTTCCCGTGGACGGGGCCGAAAAGGTCGTGCCCGTCTCAAGGAGGACGGATTGTCTGGGCTCAACCTCGCCGCGCCAAGCGGCACGGCCCTATCACTGGCAGGCACCGACTTCACACTCGTCATCGTCGTCATGGTGGTGGCCCTTCTGGCCCTCGCCGTCGCGGGGATGCTGGTACGTGAGGTCCTCGCCGCGGAGCAGGGCACAGAGCGGATGCGCAACATCGCGCTCGCGGTCCAGGAAGGAGCGAGCGCCTATCTGACACGACAGTTCCGCACCCTCGCGGTCTTCGTCGTCGTCATTCCGCTACTGCTGCTCCTCCTGCCCGCCGACTCGTGGGACATCCGGATCGGCCGGTCGATCTTCTTCGCCCTCGGCGCCGTGCTGTCGTCCCTCACCGGGTTCATCGGCATGTGGCTGGCCGTCCGCGGCAACGTCCGGGTCGCAGCGGCGGCCCGCGGCGGTGAC
Organism: Nocardiopsis sp. NPDC058631; assembly: GCF_042716955.1. Taxonomy (NCBI): domain Bacteria; kingdom Bacillati; phylum Actinomycetota; class Actinomycetes; order Streptosporangiales; family Nocardiopsidaceae; genus Nocardiopsis; species Nocardiopsis sp. NPDC058631. The sequence continues at coordinate 3,077 of NZ_JBHXQY010000173.1, forward strand.
GTGGCGTCCAACCACAAGGCCATGAGGATCGCCTTCCGCACCGGCGGCGTCGCCGGCATGATCACCGTCGGCCTCGGCCTGTTCGGCGCGGCCCTCGTCGTCGTCCTCTACCGGGGCGACGCACCCATCGTCCTGGAGGGCTTCGGCTTCGGAGCCGCCCTCCTGGCCATGTTCATGCGTGTGGGCGGCGGCATCTTCACGAAGGCCGCCGACGTCGGTGCCGACCTCGTCGGCAAGGTCGAGCAGGGCATCCCCGAGGACGACCCCCGCAACGCCGCGACCATCGCCGACAACGTGGGCGACAACGTGGGCGACTGCGCGGGCATGGCCGCCGACCTCTTCGAGTCGTACGCCGTCGTGCTCGTGGCCTCGCTGATCCTCGGCCGGGTCGCCTTCGGCACCGAGGGCCTGGTGTTCCCGCTCCTCGTCCCCATGATCGGCGTCATCACGGCGATCATCGGCATCTTCCTGGTCGCCCCCCGCGCCAGGGACAGGTCGGCGATGACGGCGATCAACCGCGGGTTCTTCATCTCCGCGGGTATCTCGGCACTGCTCGTCGTCGGTACCTCCCTCTGGTACCTGCCCAGCAGCTTCGAGGAGCTCTCCGGAGTCAGCCCGCAGGTCCTGGCCGAGATCGAGGCGGCCGGTACCGCGCCCGACCCGAGGTTCATCGCGATCGCCGCCGTCCTCATCGGGCTGGTGCTCGCCGCCGCCATCCAGCTGCTCACCGGCTACTTCACCGAGACCGACAAGCGCCCGGTCCGGGAGATCGGTGAGAGCTCCGAGACCGGTGCGGCCACCGTCATCCTCTCCGGTATCTCCGTCGGACTGGAGTCGGCCGTCTACTCCGCGCTGCTCATCGCCGGGGCCGTGTACGCGGCGTTCCTCCTCGGCGGAGGCTCCATCACGCTGAGCCTGTTCGCCGTCGCCCTCGCCGGCACCGGCCTTCTCACCACAGTCGGCATCATCGTCGCGATGGACACCTTCGGTCCCGTCTCCGACAACGCCCAGGGCATCGCGGAGATGTCCGGCGACGTGGAGGGCAAGGGGGCGGAGATCCTCACCGGACTCGACGCCGTCGGCAACACGACCAAGGCGATCACCAAGGGCATCGCCATCGCGACGGCGGTGCTGGCCGCCACCGCCCTGTTCGGTGCCTTCCGTACCTCCGTCCAGGAGCAGCTCGGCGGGGGCGAGGAGGCGTTCTCCCTCTCGATCGACCAGCCCGACGTGCTCGTCGGCGTCATCATCGGCGCCAGCGTGGTGTTCTTCTTCTCCGGTCTGGCCATCATGGCGGTCGGCCGCGCCGCGGGCCGCGTGGTCATGGAGGTCCGCGAGCAGTTCCGCACGCGTCCCGGGATCATGGACGGCACGGAGCAGCCGGAGTACGCGCGGGTGGTCGACATCTGCACCAAGGACTCGCTGCGCGAGCTGGTCACCCCCGGCCTCCTGGCGGTCCTGGCACCGATCGCGGTCGGTTTCGCCTTCGGCTACGCGCCCCTCGGCGCGTTCCTCGGTGGCGCCATCGCCGCCGGTGTGCTCATGGCGGTCTTCCTGTCCAACTCCGGTGGAGCCTGGGACAACGCCAAGAAGCTCGTCGAGGACGGCCACCACGGAGGCAAGGGGTCGGAGGCCCACGAGGCCACGATCATCGGTGACACCGTCGGCGACCCGTTCAAGGACACGGCCGGCCCGGCCATCAACCCCCTGCTCAAGGTGATGAACCTCGTCGCGCTGATCGTGGCGCCCAGCGTGGTGATCTACGCGGACAACGTGCTCCTGCGGACCGTGGTGACCGTGGTCGCCGTGGGTGTGCTCGTCGGCGCGATCCTGTGGTCCAAGAACCGTGGCGCCGGAACCGAGACCCAGCTCGCGGAGCTGGGAGGCCAGTCGGCTCCCAAGACCGCCCCCGAGGCCGGGAGCGGTGGAGCCTCCGCCGGGGGAGAGGGGCCCTCGGCCCCGGACGGAGCCTCCGGGGACGAAGGGCCGGACCCGAAGGAGTCCGACCACAAGGAGGAGGCGCACGCCGGAGACGGCAAGTAGCGCAACCGCCAGGCCGCGGCCGTCCGGGAACCCCGGGCGGCCGTCGCCGTGTGCGGGAGGGCCCCTAACCTGGACTCGCGGGGTACCTCTCGCACGGACGGGGCAGTAAGGGGTTGCAGATGTCAGGGGTGAAGGGCCTGCTCGCCATCCTGGCGGTCATGGTGGGGTTCATCGGCGTGCTCGCCGTCGTCGCGACCAGCCTGATGCCATGAGTGGCGCGCGCACACTGCTGCTGATGCGGCACGCGACGGCCGAGCACGGGCACGGGGCGGACTACGAGCGCTGCCTCACGGGTCTGGGGCGGGAACAGGCGGAGGCTGTGGGGCGGTTGCTCTCCCGGCGGGGATACGTCCCGGACCACGTCATCTGCTCCGCCGCGAAGCGCACCGTGCAGACTCTGGACGGCGTGCTCGGGGCAATGGAACTGGAGTCCCCTCCCGAGGTCGACTACTCGGAGGCGGCGTACTCGGCCGGCGTGGACACGCTCCTGGAGCTGGTGAACGGAGTCGACGCGCAAGCGCGCACGGTCCTGGTCGTGGCGCACAACCCGACGGTCGCCCAACTGGCGGCGGGGTTCGTGGGCGGCGATGCCCTGGTCTCCTACTCGCCCGCCACGGTCGCGGCCGTCGACCTGGAGGTCGAGTGGCTCTACGCGGCGCCCGGAACGGGCTCCGGCACCCTGCTCAACTGATGTGACCCAGGCCACACGTCCTTCAGGTTGCCAGTGGCCGGAGGCAGGGGTAATGTTCTCCGAGTCGCCTCCGACCGGCCCAAGGCCGCAAGGAGCTGCGACACCCTCCTCCGGCGAAACGGACGCATTCGCGGCCGTGCCGGAAAACCTGATGCACATCCGATGCAGCCCCCGAACTTCGCGGTTCGAGTCACTGTCCGGGCCATGTAAGCTCAGGGAGTCGCTTCAAAAGCCAAGTCCATTCGGACAAAAGCAAACGAAGCAGAACGGGCTTTACCCCGATCAGAACCACA
>NZ_JBHXQY010000174.1:0-5715 GCF_042716955.1 Nocardiopsis sp. NPDC058631
GGCCCTGTGGCACCGCCCGCCGCGCCCTCCCCGGAACCCGCGGGTGGGAGCGGCGGGCGCCCGCGGGGGACGGGCTTCCCGCGCCGCGCGGGGTCACAGGTCGACCGTGCCCCCGCACCGCCAGTACCGGGTGCGGTCGCACTCCATGAAACCCTCGTCCAGCAGTCCCCGCCGGAGCACCGCCACGTCGGCGCTGAACCGGCGCAGGACCGCGTTGACCTCGGCCCCGCTGTAGCGGACCCCCGGCTCGAACGCGCACGCGACCTGGTCGAGCAGGACCAGCCGGGCGGAGCGTCGGACGGGGATCGCGGTGATCCGCCCGTCCGTCATGCAGGCGCGCAGCACCTCCAGGCGTTCGCTCTCCGACAGGGGTCCGTCCCACACGCCGCGGGCTCCTCTCAGCGGCCGACCAGCAGCATTCCGTGCACGACCGTCTCGACCCGGCGCGCCGCCTCGTCCGGGTCTATCGGCTGGAGCGCGTAGGAGACGGTGAGCCGCACGTTCACGTCGGCGACCGCGTCGGCCACCGACACGTCCAGGTCGGGGCGGCGCTCGTTCAGCATGGCGGCGATCCTCTCCCCCAGGACGTCCAGCAGCGGGGCCGAACGGGTGGTGAGCACCGGCAGGAGGTCGCGGTCACCGGTCACCACCGCGTGCAGCAGGGGGCTGTCCCGGGCCGCCCGCAGCACCAGTCGGGTGGCACGGCTGACCGCGTGGGCGGGGTCGCCGTCCTCGGCGTCCAGCAGGAGCACCACGCTGTCCAGCAGGGCGTTGACCTCCCGCACCACGATGGCCTGGAGCAGACCCTCCTTGCTACCGAACACGTTGTACAAGGTCTGGCGGGACACCCCTGCCGCCGTGGCGATGTCCGCCATGCGGCGCTCGGCCCAGCCGCCGGAGACGACCTCGGCGCAGGCGGCGTCCATCAGCCGATCCCGTGCCGGGGCGCCCTCGGCCCGCGTCCGTCCGCTCACCGTGTCCATGCCCCCATCCTCCCACCCGCGCTCGCGCGTCCCCCTCAACCCGGCGGTCCGCGGGGCCGTGACCGCCTTGTCCGGGATCCGCCCGGGGGCCGTGAGCCGGTTTCAGCCCCACAGGACTCCGCTAACACTCTGATCACGCGCGTGTGCCGCTTTGGCCATGTTCGTGCCCGGGAGGGTAGCGTTACCGGCCATGGCGTCCTTTGACGATGATCTGCGGCTGGCCCACGTGCTCGCCGATGCTGCCGACGACATCGCGCTCAAGCGTTTCCGAGCGCTCGACCTCGTCGTCGACACCAAACCCGACCTCACACCGGTGACCGAGGCCGACCGGATGGTCGAGGAGACCCTCCGCGGGGTCCTCTCCCGTGCCCGGCCCCGGGATGCCGTGGTCGGTGAGGAGTACGGCCGGACGGGCAACAGCAACCGGGTGTGGGTCATCGACCCCATCGACGGCACCAAGAACTACGTGCGGGGGGTCCCCGTCTGGGCGACGCTGATCGCCCTCCTGGAGGGCGACCGGCCTGTGGTAGGCGTGGTGTCCGCGCCCGCGCTGTTCCGCCGCTGGTGGGCGTCCAAGGGAGCCGGGACCTGGCAGGGCCGCAGCCTCTCGAAGGCGTCGCGCTGCCACGTGTCCAAGGTGCCGGACCTGTCGGACGCCTCGCTGAGCTTCTCGTCGCTGACCGGCTGGGAGGAGCAGGGGCGGCTCGACTCGTTCCTGGGACTGACGCGCTCGGTGTGGCGGACCCGCGCCTACGGCGACTTCTGGTCGCACGTGATGGTCGCCGAGGGTGTCGTGGACATCGCCGCGGAGCCCGAGCTGTCGCTGTGGGACGCGGCTCCGCTGCCGATCATCCTGGAGGAGGCGGGCGGCCGGGCCACCAACCTGCGGGGTGAGGGCTTCGAGGACGGCGGTCCGCTGGTGTGCACCAACGGCGTGATCCACGACCAGGTGCTGACCTGGCTGAACGGCGGCCCCACGCCGCTGCGCCGGAGCTGACCTCCCGGTTTCCCACCAACGCCGACCACTGTAAGCACCCAGTCGATCACGTTGCGTAGTAACGTGCGACGTATGCTGACCACGAAACCCCTCGGGGCCGCCCTGTGCGGTGCCGCCGTCCTGCTGGTCACCGCCTGCGGCGGCGGCCACGGGTACAGCCCCGAGGAGCTCAACGAGATGATCGTCGACACCGTTCGCGCCTCCGCCAGGGACAGCGCGGACGGTCCGGGCGGGCCCGAGACGCTCTTCGACCCGACCACGTACATGTGCACCCCCGCGGTGGACGCCCGGACCACCGACGCCTGGCGGACCACCGCCCCACGCTCCCCCGTGGACCTCGGGGACTCCGTCGAGCTGGGCGTCCTGGCGCCCGAGAGCGCGGAGGCCTCCTCCGTGACGGCCTCCGTCATCGGGCCCGGCAGAGGGTCCGCCGCGGCCGTGGCCGACACCGAGCCGGGCGAGTGGAGCAGCGTCCGCTACCCCGACGACTTCGAGGCGTCGGCCGAGAGCGGCGTGCACACCGTCATCTGGTCCGACACGGAGTCGGGGACCCCGCTCACCTGCGACGGGTTCGAGGTGGACTGACCCCCGGCCCGCACGCCCGGCGCCCCGGTTTCGGACACGCCGAACGAAAATCGCTGACAATCCGAAATTCCCCCCGTGGGGGGTGAACCGAACACACCCTTCCCTGCGATGGCTCTGATGACACCGCGCCAGCCGCGGACACCCCGGCGCCGCCGTCGCGGCACCGGCACACAGACACCACGGAAGGGGCCGAATGCTGCGTTCCCTCACAGCCGGGATCGTGCTGGCCTTCGCCGGTTCACGGGCCAACGTGGCCAGAACCATCCTCTCCTGCGCGGGCATCGTCGTCGGCGTGGGCGCGCTGGTCCTGGTGGTCAGCGCCAGCGACTTCGGCCAGCGGTTCGCCACCGCCTACAGCGAGGCCAACGCCGGACGGCCGGCGACCCTCGAGGTCAGCGTGTTCGACGAGACGATCACCGACCGTGCGGCCTTCGAGGAGGACCTGGTCCGCGCGGGCGGCCAGGACATCTCGCTCTACCAGATGCCCGCGGCGCCGCTCACGATCCGCTCGGGCGACTCGATGATCAGCGAAGCGGGCTTCAACGCGGTCGACCCGACCCTGGGCGACATCCGGCGGATGAACATGCTGGAGGGCCGCTGGTTCACCGACGCCGACACCGGGTCCCTCGCCCCGGTCATGATCGTCAACGAGGAGCTCGGCGCCGCGCTCGGCGACCTCGCCCAGGTCCAGATCGGCACCGACCGCTGGATGGACGTGCGCGTCATCGGCGTCCTGGAGGGCTCCGCCCTGGACTCCGGCTGGTACAGCGCCTACCTCCTGCGCTCCCCCGCGACCGAGGAGCTGATCTTCGGTTCCGAGGCCTCCGACTCCGAGGAGGAGGAGTCGGAGGCCGAGGCGATGTACACGATGGGCTCCGCCACCACGTACCAGGTACGTATCGACCCGGAGGACCCCGCCGCGTCCGACCCGTGGGGGGAGATCTTCACCGAGCGGCTCGAGTCGGCCTCGTGGCGCTGGGGCGTCGAAAGCCAGGAGTCGATCTCGTCCTACCGCTCCGACTACGCGGAGATGACGAACGAGGCCATCACCTACCTGTCCTGGGCCCTCATGGGCATCGCCGTCATCACCCTCACCACCGGCCTGCTGGGCGTGCTCAACGTCGGCCTGGTCACCGTGCGCGAGCGCCGCCGCGAACTGGCCACCTACCGGGCCCTGGGCGCGAGCCGGTTCACCCTGTTCGTGGCCGTGGTCATGGAGTCGGTCGTGGTGTCGCTGGTCGCCGGCCTCATCGCCATCGCCGGGTGCTGGGCGGTGCTGGCGATCGGCGCCACGGTCCTGGAGGCCTTCGTCCCCCTGCCCGACGACATCCCACTGAACATCCCCCCGGCCGGGGTACTCGTCGGCCTGGGCAGCGCCGCACTGGTGGGGCTGCTGGCCGGGATCATCCCCGCGATGCGGGCGCTGGGTGCGTCCGTCGTCGCCGGACTCCGGGAATAGGAGACACACGTGAAGAAGTGGATCATCATCGGGGCGGTCCTGGTCGTCCTGGGAGGACTGGCCGGCTCCGGTTACCTCCTGTTGGGCCGGCTGGGAGGCTCCGCCGACGACGAGATGCTCCTCGACCAGAGCGCCATGGACGTGGGCGGCGTGCCGGTCGCGGTGGAGCTGGGCGAGATCAGCTCCGTGATGGTGCTGGACGCCGTCGTCGAGGCCGAGCCCGGTGAGAGCGTCAAGGCGCGCAACGGCGGTACCGTCACCCACCTGTGGGTGGCCGAGGGAGCCGAGGTCGAGGAGGGCGCGCCGATCCTCAACGTGAGGGTGCCCGACGAGGGCGCTCCCCCGGAGGACGGCGGGGAGGAGTCATCCGCCCCGGCGACCACCGAGATCACCCTGTACGCGCCGGCGAGCGGCACGGTGTCGGGGCTGGACGACGTTCTCGTCGGCGACGTGCTGGAGCCCGGAGCCGCGGCCGCGAAGGTCGCCCCGGACGCGTTCCGCGCGGTCGCCGCCATCCCCGCCAACGACCTCTACAGGTTCTACGAGGACCCCGAGGACATCATGCTCAAGATCGACAGGGGTCCGCCGGCCGACGTCTGCGAGTTCCTGTCCCTCGGCGCGGGCGACGGTGCCGGTGAGGACGCCGGGGGCGAGGCCGGCGGCGAGGGCGGTGGCGGTGGCGGCAGTGAGCTCGTCTGCAGTGTCTCCTCGGACCTCCAGGTCTTCGACGGAGTGCAGGGCAAGCTCTCCGTCGCCACCGGTGGGGCGGAGAACGTACTCGTCGTCCCGGTGACCTCGGTGCGCGGCACCTCCGAGGAGGGCGAGGTCGTGCTGGTCGCCGACGACGGTTCCGAGGAGGTCCGCGAGGTTCGGCTCGGGGTGTCCGACGGCTCCTTCGTCGAGGTCAGCGACGGGCTGAGCGTCGGCGACATGATCATGGACCCGGTGCCGCTCGACCCCCGCTTCGACGTCCCCGGTGCCGAGGACACCGAGGAGGACCTGGTGGAGGGGGAGGGCTAGATGTCGGTCCACGTACCGGCCCCGGAGATCGGGGCTCCCCCGCAGGACTCCGCCCCCCTGCTGAGCGTGGAGGAGGTGACCCGGCACTTCACCGTGTCGGGGGACCGCATCGACGTCCTGCACGACTGCACGTTCCAGGTGCGGCGGGGGGAGGTCGTGGCGATCGTCGGGCAGTCCGGCTCGGGCAAGTCCACGCTGCTGAACATCCTGGGCCTGCTCGACAAGCCCAGCGGCGGCACCTACGCGTTCGACGGGGTGGACACCACCGCGCTCGGCGAGGGGCGCAGGTCCCGGCTCCGGGGCGAGGGCATCGGCTTCGTCTTCCAGCAGTTCCACCTGCTGGAGCGGCGCACCGCCCTCGCCAACGTGGCGGTGCCCCTCGTGATCGCCGGGGTGCCGCTGCTGAGCCGCCGCTCGCGGGCCCGCGAGCTCCTGGAGTCCGTGGGTCTGGGGCACCGGTTGCACTCCGAGCCGCACCAGCTGTCCGGCGGTGAGCAGCAGCGTGTGGCCCTGGCGCGCGCCCTGAGCCGTGACCCCGGCCTGGTCCTCGCGGACGAGCCCACGGGCGCCCTGGACGCCGCGAGCAGCACCATGATCATGGACCAGCTGTTGGAGCAGGCGAGGATCCGCGACTCGGCCGTGGTCGTGGTGACCCACGACCCCAAGGGGGC
>NZ_JBHXQY010000175.1:0-5683 GCF_042716955.1 Nocardiopsis sp. NPDC058631
TCCAGGAGTTGCTGGCCAACGCCCATCCGCCTGTGAACTGATCGCTGTCCCCCTTCCGGGTCGTGCGGGGGGACCACCGAACAGGGCGCCCGTCCACCCAGGGGGTGGGCGGGCGCCCGCCACGGACCGGCCTGGGATCATGGGCCGGGGCCTTCCCGTGAAGGCCCGCGGACAGGACCGGGGAGGAACCGCGTGGCGAACCTGCTGGAAACCGACACCGTCGTGGTCGGCCTGGGGGCGATGGGGTCACAGGCCCTGTGGCGCCTGGCCCGGTCCGGCGTCGACGCCGTCGGGGTGGAGCAGTTCTCCCCCGGGCACGACCGGGGGTCCAGCCACGGGGAGTCCCGCATCATCCGCACCGCCTACCTGGAGGGCGCCGAGTACGTGCCGTTCGTCCGGGCGGCCTGGCGCGCCTGGTCGGAACTGGAGGAGGCCTCCGGCGACCGGCTCGTGCGGCGCACCGGGGCGCTGATGGCCGGTGCGCCGGACAGCGCCGCCGTCGCCGGGTCGGTGGCCGCCGCCGAACACCACGGACTCCCCTACGCGCTGCTCTCCGGCGACGAGGTCCGGGCCCGCTTCCCCGGGCACGTGCTGCGCCCGGGCGAGGTCGGCGTGTTCGAGGAGGAGGCAGGCGTGGTCCTGCCCGAGGCGTCGATCCTGGCGGCGGTCCGTCTCGCAGAGGCGGCGGGGGCACGGGTCCTCACCGGGGCCGGGGCGACCCGGATCGAACCGGACCCGGACCGGCCGCGCGTGCTGGTCGGGGAGACCGTGATCCGCGCCCGGAGGGTCGTCGTCACCGCCGGGGCGTGGCTTCCCTCGCTGGTGCCCGAGGTGGCCGGCCTGGGAGGGGGCATCCGGGTGGAACGGCGGGTGCTGGGCTGGTTCCGCACCACGGGCGACCCGTCGGCGCACGTGTCCGGTCCGGTGTTCGCCCGCGACGGGGACGACTGTATCTGGTACGGGTTCCCGAGCTTGGACGGGGGCCGGACCGTCAAGATCGGGGTGCACGCCGAGGCCCGCGGGAACAGGCGCGAGGGGGCGCAGTGGGGCGAGCCCGTCGACCCCGGCCCGGGTCCGCGCGAACCCGACTCCGCCGACGCGCGCAGGCTGGGTGAGCTGGCCTCGGGGTTGCGGGGGGTCGAGGGCCTTCCCGAGCGCATGGCCGCCTGCATGTACACGATGACGTCGGACGAGCACTTCGTCATCGGGCAGCGCAGGGAGCTTCCGGGCCTGGTGCTCGCCGGGGGCTTCTCCGGGCACGGCTACAAGTTCGCGTCCGCCGTCGGGGAGGCGCTGGCCGACCTGGCCCGGGACGGCCGCACCGGTCTGCCGATCGGCCTGTTCGACCCCCATCGCTGGGACTGACCCGGGGGTGCCGGGGAGGGTTGGCCCGCCCCGCCGGAGGCCGGCGTGCGATCATCCTCACACGCGCGGCGCGCGCACCGATCCCTCCCGGAAGGACCACCATGAACCGTCCCCCCGTCCAGCGGACCGCGCTCGTCACCGGCGCCTCGTCGGGTATCGGCGCGGCCGTGGCCGCCGCACTGGTCCGGCGCGGCTACCGCGTGTACGGCACCAGCCGCAGACCGGAATCGGTGGCGGAGCCCGTCCCCGGCGTGGAGTACCTGGCCCTCGACCTGGCCGACGGGGCGTCGGTCGAGGCGTGCGCCTCCGTGGCCGGTGGCGTGGACGTCCTGGTCAACAACGCCGGGGAGAGCCAGAGCGGGCCGTTCGAGGAGCTGCCGTCGGATGCGGTGGAGAGGCTGTTCCGGATCAACGTGTTCGGGGCCGTGCGGCTCACCCAGCTCCTCCTCCCGGGGATGCGCGAGCGCGGGTACGGCCGGGTCGTGATGGTGGGGTCGATGCTGGCGAGCTTCCCGCTGGCGTACCGGTCGTCGTACGTGGCGTCGAAGGCGGCGGTCAAGGGTTTCGCGTACGCGCTCCGCCGCGAGGTCTCCCCGTACGGGGTGGGTGTGACCACGGTGGAGCCGGGGTCCATCAACACCGGTATCAGCGAGCGGCGGACCCACTACCTGCGTGAGGACTCCCCCTTCGCGGGCGAGTACCGCACCATGCTCGACGCCCTCGACGCCAACCAGGCGGCGGGGATCTCCCCCGAGCAGGTCGCGCGGACGGTGGTACGGGCGATCGAGGCCGACCCGCCCAGGCCGCTGTACGCGGTGGGCAGCAACGCCCCGGTGGTGTTCGCGCTGCGCAGGCTGTTCCCGCGCTCGTTCATCCTCGACCTGGTCGCCCGCAGGCACGGGCTGTAGGCGGGGCCGGGCCGACCGGCGCTGCGCCGGGAGGTGCCCTAGGTTGGGCGGTGAAGGTCGAAGTCAACGGTGGAGAGGTGCCGCGTGAGCAGCGTCGTCAAGTTCAACGTCCTGACCGTCCCCGAAGGTGCCGGGGCCACACTGGAGGAGCGCTTCGCCAAGCGGGCCGGGCTGGTGGAGAACCAGCCGGGCTTCGAGGAGTTCCAGCTCCTGCGCCCGGTCGAGGGCACCGACAAGTACCTGGTCTACACCCGCTGGCGCTCCGAGGAGGACTTCCAGAACTGGGTCAGCGGCCAGGCGTTCAAGCACGGGCACGCCCAGGCCTCCGCCGATGCCGGGAAGAGCGGGTCGGAACCCGGCCACGGGCACGGCGGGCCGGCCGCGACCAACAGCGAGATCTGGGGGTTCGAGGTCATCCAGCACGTCAAGGCGGGTGGCTGAGCTCCCACTCGGTGCGCCGGTCGCCCTGCCCGGGTGGCCGCGGGGGTCCCGCCCGGGCAGGGCGGGGCCCGTCCACCGCGGACGCTTCCGTGTGGTTCCTCCCGGGCGGGCCCCGGACGGCCCTCAGCCCCGGGGTTTGCGCGCCTCGACGAGGAACCGCGTGGTGGTCGCCGTGAAGGCCCCCTCCCGCCGGATGTGCTCGTGCATGTCCCGGAGCCGCTCCCTGTGGGCGTCGACGGTGAACCCGGGCACCATCCAGACCACCTTGCGCAGGAAGTACACGACCGCGCCCACGTCGAGGAACTCCGTGCGCAGCCGTTCCAGTCGCAGGTCGACGACGTCGAGTCCGGCCGCCCCCGCCGCCTCGCGCGCGTCGTCGGGATGCCGGGAGCGGCGGTCCTCCTCGGGGCGCGGGCCCAAGAAGAACTCCACCACCTCGAACACGCTCTCGGGCCCCACCTGCTGGGACAGGTAGGTACCGCCGGGAGCCAGCAGGCGGGCGATCTCCTCCCACCGCGTGGTGACCGGGTGCCGGGAGACCACGAGGTCGAAGGCCCCGTCCGCGAAGGGCAGCGGGCTCCCCTCCCCGGTCGCGACCACCGCGACGCCCAGCGGGTGCAGCAGCCGGGTGGCCTTGGCGACGTTGGGCGGCCAGGACTCGGTCGCCACCGCGGTCAGCGGGCGTTCGGGGACACCGGCCAGCACCTCGCCTCCCCCGGTCTCGATGTCGAGGGCGGCGGTCGCGACAGCCATGCGCTCCGCCATGGTGCGCTGGTACCCCCAGGAGGGGCGCTCCTCGGTGGCCCGGCCGTCCAGCCACGAGAAGTCCCAGCCCTCCGTGGGCTCCGCCTCGGCCTCGGCCACGAGTTCGTCGAACGATCGTTCCATGGGGCCATCGTCACCGCGGCCTCCGCCCGCGTCCACCGGATTTTCGGTCCCGTGCACCTGCGGGACCCGCTCTTCCGCTGCCCCGGAGCGGCTCGTGGGACGGCCGCCCGGCAGGATGGTGGGCCATGAGAACCCTCGCCCGCCACCTCGGACGCGTCGCCCCCGCCCCCGCCGTCGCCGCCGGTCTGATCGCCGTCCTGGTCGGGGTGACCAGTTCGGCGGCGATCGTGTTCACCGCCGCCGAGGCCGCCGGGGCGTCCTCGGCGCAGATCGCCTCGTGGATGCTGGCCCTGGGCGTGGGCATGGCGGTGACCTGCGTGGGTCTGTCGCTGCGGTACCGGGCACCGGTGGTCACCGCGTGGTCCACCCCGGGCGCGGCCCTGCTGGCGGTGGGCCTGGACGGGGTGACGATGGCGCAGGCCGTGGGGGCGTTCCTGTTCTCGGCCGCGCTGATCACTCTGAGCGGGGTCACCGGTTGGTTCGAGCGGGTGATGGACCGGGTTCCGGTGCCGCTCGCGGCGGGACTGCTGGCCGGGGTACTGCTCCAGTTCGGGATCGGCCTGTTCACGAGCATGGAGGGTGACTTCGCGGTGGTGGCCGCGATGTTCGCGGCGTACCTGCTGTCCCGGCGGTGGCTCCCGCGCTACGCCGTGATCCTGGCCCTGGTCGCGGGTGTGGGGGCGGCCGCCGCCCGGGGGACCCTGGACCTGGGCGAGGTGACGCCCGCGCTCGCCGCGCCGGTGTTCGTGGCTCCCGAGTTCTCGTGGCAGGTGCTGGTGAGCGTGGGCCTGCCGCTGTTCGTGGTGACCATGGCGTCCCAGAACCTGCCCGGGGTGGCGGTCCTGCGCGGCGACGGCTACCGGGTGCCGATCTCCCCGGTGATCGGGTGGACCGGTGCGACCAACATGGTGCTGGCACCGTTCGGGTGCTTCGGGATGAACCTGGCCGCGATCACCGCCGCCATCTGCACGGGCCCGCAGGCGCACCCCGACCGGGACCGGCGCTACCTCGCGGGGGTGTGGGCGGGGGTCTTCTACCTGTGTGTGGGGGTGTTCGGTGCGACGGTCGCGTCCTTGCTGACCGCCCTGCCACCGACGCTGGTCCTGGCGATCGCGGGGATCGGCCTGCTCGGAACCATCGGGGGGTCCCTGGCGTCGGCCCTGGGGGACGAACGGTCACGGGAGGCGGCCGTGGTGACGTTCCTGGCGACGGCGTCCGGGTTCACGCTGCTCGGGGTGGGGTCGGCGTTCTGGGGCCTGGTCGCGGGCGTGCTGACCCTGGCGGTGACCACCTCCCGGCGGGGGCCGCGGGTCGAGAAGCGCGCCGGGACAGCCGGGGAGGACCTGGAGGACCCCGGCGGCCATCACCGCGACCGTCTCGAACCGTCTTCTGGGGGCACCACCTCGCCCAGCAGCTCACTGGCCCGGCGGTGGATCGCCAGTTCGGCCTCCACCTCGGCGATGCGCTTGTTGGCTGCGGCCAGCTCGCCCTTTGCAGCGCTGGTCAGGCCAGGGGCCAGACCTTGGTCGGTACGGTCCTGTCGCCGCCAGGCGTAGGCCGTCTCGGTACTGATGCCCAGATCGCGTGCCACGTCCGCGACGCTGCGTCCGGCCCGGACCAGGTCCAGCACCTTGCGAAGGAACTCGGCGGGGTATCCACGACGTCCCACGATGCCCTCCTTCAAGGGTCACGTGGTCCCAGGATCCAGAAACCCGATTCCGAAGAACGCAGGACACACCAAAGCACTCGGCGCGCCGACTGGGCGGACCGCGTTCCAGAAACCTTGCACGACCGCCGAAGCGCACCCGTGACCTTGAGGAATTCACCTGGAACCCCGGAGTATGATTCCGGACCGGGGAATGGGAAGGCGATCCGCGCGGATTCTCCGGTGTTACGTTCGTGGCCGCGTAGCGGCGCCAAGGGGTAGGTAGTAGAAGGGGGAGTCCTGCATGCCGTTGGACCCGAACATGTCCAACTCCTCACGCGACGCCATCAAAGTCCTCACCGGCATCGAGGTCCCCACCGCCGGACTCCTCCAACTCGGCCGCGCCTCCGAGATCTACGCCGCCCTGGACCAACGC
>NZ_JBHXQY010000176.1:0-5648 GCF_042716955.1 Nocardiopsis sp. NPDC058631
TTTTTGTTGTCGTTGGGTGAGGTGTTTGTTCGTGGTGTGGGGGTGGATTGGTCGGGGTTGTTTGTGGGTGGTGTGCGGGTGGGGTTGCCGTCGTATGCGTTCGAGCGTCGGCGGTTTTGGTTGGGGGAGCGCCACCGGCAGGCCCTCACCACGGGCAGCAACGGCGACGGCCTGCTGAACCGGCTGGCCCGCGCCGACGGCCAGGAACGCCGGCGCGAACTGGAGCACCTGGTGCGCACCCACGTCGCGGACCTCCTCGAACGGCCCTCGTTCGGCACCGCCGACATGAACCGGCCCTTCAAGGAGCTCGGATTCGACTCCACCGCCTCCGTCGAAGTACGCAACCGGCTCAGCCGCGCCACCGGGCTCGCCCTGCCCGCGACCCTGCTCTACACCCGGCCCACCGCCGAGGCCCTGGTCGAGCACCTGGAACAGGAGCTGGCCGGGATCCGGCCCGAGGAAGGGGAGCCGGAACCGCCCGCCCAGGACACCGACGGCGCGGACGACCCGATCGCGATCATCGGCATGGCCTGCCGCTACCCCGGGGCCGACTCGCCCGAGGCCCTGTGGCGCCTGCTGGAGGAGGGTGTGGACGCCACCTCCGAGTTCCCGCAGGACCGGGGCTGGGACCCGGACCTGTACGACCCCGACCCCGACGCGGACGGCACCAGCTACGTGCGCAGGGGAGGCTTCCTCCGCGACGCGGGCGGCTTCGACGCCGCCTTCTTCGGGATCTCCCCCCGCGAGGCGCTGGCCATGGACCCCCAGCAGAGGCTCCTGCTGGAGACCGCCTGGGAGTCGGTCGAGCACGCGCGGCTGTCCCCCTCCTCCCTCTCCGGCACCCGCACGGGCGTCTTCGTCGGTGCCACCGCCTCCGACTACGGGCCCCGGATGCACGAGGCCGCCGACGGGGCCGGGGGGTACGTGCTCACCGGCGGCAGCGCCAGCGTCGCCTCCGGCCGCATCGCCTACCAGCTGGGCCTGCGCGGCCCCGCCCTCACCCTTGACACGGCCTGCTCCTCCTCCCTGGTGGCCCTGCACAGCGCGGCGCGCTCCCTGCGCTCGAAGGAGTGCACCATGGCCCTGGCCGGCGGGGTGAGCGTGATGCCCAACCCGGGGATGTTCATCGAGTTCTCCCGACAGCGCGGACTGGCCCCGGACGGCCGGTGCAAGCCCTTCTCCGCCGGGGCCGACGGCACCGCCTGGGCGGAGGGCGTCGGACTCGTCCTCCTCGAACGCCTCAGCGACGCCCGGCGCAACGGCCACCGCGTGCTCGCGGTGCTCCGCGGCAGCGCGGTCAACCAGGACGGCACCTCCAACGGGCTCACCGCGCCCAACGGGCTCTCCCAGCAGGACGTGATCCGCCGGGCCCTGGCCGACGCGCGGCTGTCCCCCGCGGACGTGGACGCCCTGGAGGCACACGGGACGGGCACCACGCTGGGCGACCCGATCGAAGCGGACGCTGTCCTGGCCACCTACGGCCGGGACCGCCGCGACGGGCACCCGCTGCTGCTCGGCTCCCTCAAGTCCAACATCGGCCACGCCCAGGCCGCCGCGGGCATCGGCGGGGTCATCAAGATGGTGCAGGCGGTGCGCCGCGGACGCCTCCCCGGAACCCTGCACCTGGACGCGCCCACCCCCCACGTCGACTGGGAGGCCGGGGAGGTCGAACTGCTCGCGGCCGGGAGGGACTGGCCCGAGACCGGCCGCCCGCGCCGGGCCGCCGTCTCCTCGTTCGGGATCAGCGGCACCAACGCCCACGCCGTCATCGAGGAGTACACCGGCGCGGAGCCCGCCCCGGCCCAGGACGGGGGAGCGGCCCTGGCCGCCCCCGCGCCCTGGGTGCTGTCGGCGCGGGACGAGGACGGGCTGAGCGCCTGGGCGCATCGGCTCTCGGAGACCGCGCGGGAGGCCGACCCGGACCGGGTCGCCGCCGCCCTGGTGGTCTCCCGGGCCGCGCTGCCCCGCAGGGCCGTGGTGTCCGGCGACGGTCCGGAGCCGATGCGCGCCGCGCTGCGCGCACTGGCCGAGGGCACAACCCACCCGGGCCTGCTGAGGGGCGGCTCCGGGCCGGCGGCGGTCGTCCTCCACTTCCCGGGCCTGGACGCGATGGAACCCGGCGCGTGGTCCGGGGCGGCCGACGCGGTACCGGCCCTCGCCCGCGTGCTGGAGGAGACCGCCGCCCAGGTCGCGGGCGTACTGGCCAGGCCGGCCCACCGGGTGTTCCCCGCCGGCGGCCCGGCCGACGCGCCCGTGGCCCTGTTCACCGTGCAGACCGCGCTCTTTCGCCTGCTGGAGTCCCACGGGCTCGCACCGGACCTGGTCCTGGGCTCGGACGAGGGGGAACCCGCCGCGCTCCACGCCGCGGGCGTGCTCTCCCTCGCGGACGCGGTACGGATCGCCGCGCTGCCCGCCCAGGACGGCGCCGGTCGCGCCTCCGCCGCCTCCGGTGCCCGTGAACCCCGGATCCCGTGCCTCTCCCTGCGCACGGGTGGGGCCGTGGCGGCCGGGGACGTGGGGACCGCCGGCTACTGGACAGGGCAGGACCGGGCCGACGCCGGCCCCGCGGAGGCCCTGGGCAAGGCCCTCGCCGACCGGGACACGGCCCTCCTGGTCGGGATCGGCCCCCGGACCGACGACACCGGCCCGGTCCGCGCCGCGACGCCGGGCGAACTGTCCGAGGTCGCGCTGGCCCCCGGCGGCAGGGCGTCCGCGGACGCCCTGCTCGCGGGGCTGGCGGCCTGCCACGCCTTCGGGGCGGACCTGGACCTGACCCCGTTCCTGCCCGCCGCGGTCCCGGCCGACCTGCCGACCCACCCCTTCCGGCGCCGGCACTACTGGCTCACGGCCACCCCGGCCGCCACGGGGGGCGACGCCCGCTCCCTCGGGCTCGAAACGGCCGACAACCCGCTGCTGGCCGCCGGGGTCGAGATGGCCGACCGGGACGAATGGGTCTTCACCGGCACCTTCTCCGTCGGCGACCACCCCTGGCTGGCCGGGCACGCGGTCCACGGCACGGTCCTGGTGCCCGCGACCGCCTTCCTGTCGCTGGTGTTCACCGCCGCCCACAGGACGGGGTGCGACAACCTGGAGGAGCTGTTCCTGGAGGCGCCGCTGCGCCTGGACACGGAGGCGCAGGTCGGCGTCCAGGTCACGGTGGGCCCCGACCGCGACGGCCGCCGGACCCTGGCCGTCCACTCCCGGGCCGGGGGCGCGGACAGCGGTTCCCGGCCGTGGACCCGCAACGCCACGGGCACCCTGACCCGGACCGGCCGGGCCCCGGCGGATCCGGGCCTTCGGTGGCCGCCGGGGGACGCTGTCCCCGAACCGCTGGAGGGCGCCTACGACCGGCTCGCCGAGGCGGGGTACGAGTACGGGGAGGCGTTTCGCGGTGTGACCGCGACCTGGCGCGCGGGCGAGGACCTCTGCGCGGAGGTCGCGCTGCCCGGGGACCACGCGGGCTCCGCGCACGCCTTCAACCTGCACCCGGCCCTCCTGGACGCGGCCCTGCACCCCCTGCTCTTCGCCGCCGGGTTCGACGACGGCCGCCTGCTCCTGCCCTTCGAGATCCGGGACGCGGTCCTGCACGCGGCCGGGGCCGCGGCCCTGCGCGTCCGGATCAGCCCCGCGGGCCAGGGCGCCCACCGGGTGGTCCTGACCGACCCCACCGGCCGGCCGGTGGCCGAGATCGGGTCCCTCTCCCTGCGATCCGTGCCCAAGGAGCGGATCGCCGACGGCGTTCCGGGCTCCCTCCTGGAGGTCGGATGGCCCACCGTCGCGGCCCCCGAACCCGACGAACGGCACACCGTGTGGTGGGACGGCCGCGATCCCGGCGCGGCGGCCGGGGCCGCAACGGTCCTGGTCCGGATGTCGGCGGACGGCGCCGACGTGCCCGCCGCCACCCACGACGCCGTCGTGCGGACCCTCGCCCTCCTCCGCCGCTGGCTGGCGGACGACCGGTTCGCCCGCTCCCGTCTCGCGGTGGTCACCAGCGGCGCCGTCGCCGTCCTCGACGGCGAGGGCGTGGCGGATCTGGCCCACTCCGCGGTGTGGGGCGCGGTCCGGGTCGCCCAGAACGAGCACCCCGGCAGGTTCGCGCTGATCGACGCGGACGGCTCCGAGGACACGGACCCGCTGGTCCGGGCGGCGGCGGCCACCGGCGAACCGCAGGTCGCGGTGCGCTCCGGCGCGCTCCACGTGCCCAGGCTGGTCCGGTCGGGGGCCGCCCCGGCGCGGTCGCAACGTCCGCTGGACCCGGAGGGGACGGTCCTCGTCACGGGTGGCACCAGCGGACTCGGCGGACTGGTCGCGCAGCACCTGGCCGAGGAGCACGGCGTCCGCCACCTGCTGCTGTGCAGCCGGCGGGGGGAGCGGACCCCGGGGGTCGGCGACCTCGTCGCCCGGCTGGCCGAGGCCGGCGCCCGGGCGACCGTCGCCGCCGTGGACGCCTCCGACCGCGCCGCCCTGGCCCGGCTGGTGGAGTCCGTCCCCTCCGACCACCCGCTCACCGCCGTCGTGCACGCCGCCGCGGTCCTGGACGACGGGGCGGTGGAATCCCTCGTCCCGGAGCGGACGCTCCCCGTCCTGCGGCCCAAGGTGGACGCGGCGTGGAACCTGCACGAGGCGACGCGGGACCTGGACCTGTCCGCGTTCGTGCTCTTCTCCTCGGTCTCCGGCATCACGGGGACCCCGGGCCAGGCCAACTACGCGGCGGGCAACACGTTCCTGGACGCGCTGGCCGCGCGCCGCCGGGCCGAGGGGCTGCCCGCGACCTCCCTGGCCTGGGGCCTGTGGGACGCCGCGCTGGGCCTGGCCGCAACCCTGGACGAGGCCGACCTGGCCCGGTGGCGGTCCCGCACGGCCATCGTTCCGCTGACACCGCGGCAGGGACTGGAACTGCTCGACGCGTCCCTGCGCGACCCCAGGCCCCTGCTGGTCCCCGTCGCGCTCCACGGCTCCGGGCCGAGTGCGGAGGGGGACGAGGTTCCCGCCGTGCTGCGCGAGATGGTGCGCGCCCGGCCCCGGGACCTGGCCAGGGTGGGCGCCGAACAGGCCGAGGCCCCCTCCTGGGGCCGGCGTCTGACCGCCCTGGACGAGGAGGGCCGGACGGAGACCGCGCTGGACCTGGTCCGGTCCCACACCGCCCGGGCCCTGGGCTTCGCCGACCACACGGAGGTGGATCCGGACCGGGCCTTCCAGGAGTTGGGTTTCGACTCGTTGAGCGCGGTGGAGCTGCGCAACCGGATCAACGGTGAGACCGGGTTGCGGCTGCCGGCCACCGTGGTCTTCGACCACCCCTCCGTCCGTGCGCTGGCGGCCCACGTCGTGGAGCGCACCGCAGCCGCCGAGGCCTCGGCCCCGGTCGAACCCCTGCTGGAGGACCTCGACCGGTTCCGGGACCGGCTCGACGCCCTGGAAGCGGTGTCCGACCCCGACGTCCGCAAGAAGATCACCGAACGGCTCCATCGGCTCCTGAACGCCGTCGGTGCCGACCCCGGCGCCGCGGAGCCCCGCGGCACCGACGACAGCGATCTCGACGACGCGAGCGACGGCGAGCTGTTCGCGTTCATCGACGGCATCGAGTGACGGGTCCCCGGACCCGTCGACCCCGACTCTGACAAAGGTGGAAGCACGTGGCTGATGAGAAG
>NZ_JBHXQY010000177.1:0-5571 GCF_042716955.1 Nocardiopsis sp. NPDC058631
AAACCGCCGATTTGGCGGGGCGCGGAACACCTGATAAAGTAAAGACACAACAAAGCGGAAACGCAGACGCCTTCCACGGAAGAGCACACGGTCTCACAGGATCGGGCTTGTACCGGAAGAGCGGTTGTTTCTTGAGAACTCAACAGCGCGTGTTTGATTTTCTTTAAGCCATGTTTGTTTTGGCCCCATCACCCGAACAGTGGTTCGGTGTGAAGGGTTCCTTTGATTAACCAGGGCAACCTGGTTGGTCAGGATTTCTTCTAGGTTTATCCGCCCCAGGCTGACCTCTGGTCGCCGGGACGGATTGTATGACCTTTATGGAGAGTTTGATCCTGGCTCAGGACGAACGCTGGCGGCGTGCTTAACACATGCAAGTCGAGCGGTAAGGCCCTTCGGGGTACACGAGCGGCGAACGGGTGAGTAACACGTGAGCAACCTGCCCCTGACTCCGGGATAAGCGGTGGAAACGCCGTCTAATACCGGATATGACACACCACCTCATGGCGGTGTGTGGAAAGTTTTTCGGTCGGGGATGGGCTCGCGGCCTATCAGCTTGTTGGTGGGGTAAAGGCCTACCAAGGCGATTACGGGTAGCCGGCCTGAGAGGGCGACCGGCCACACTGGGACTGAGACACGGCCCAGACTCCTGCGGGAGGCAGCAGTGGGGAATATTGCGCAATGGGCGAAAGCCTGACGCAGCGACGCCGCGTGGGGGATGACGGCCTTCGGGTTGTAAACCTCTTTTACCACCAACGCAGGCTCCCAGTTCTCTGGGGGTTGACGGTAGGTGGGGAATAAGGACCGGCTAACTACGTGCCAGCAGCCGCGGTAATACGTAGGGTCCGAGCGTTGTCCGGAATTATTGGGCGTAAAGAGCTCGTAGGCGGCGTGTCACGTCTGCTGTGAAAGACCGGGGCTTAACTCCGGTTCTGCAGTGGATACGGGCATGCTAGAGGTAGGTAGGGGAGACTGGAATTCCTGGTGTAGCGGTGAAATGCGCAGATATCAGGAGGAACACCGGTGGCGAAGGCGGGTCTCTGGGCCTTACCTGACGCTGAGGAGCGAAAGCATGGGGAGCGAACAGGATTAGATACCCTGGTAGTCCATGCCGTAAACGTTGGGCGCTAGGTGTGGGGACTTTCCACGGTTTCCGCGCCGCAGCTAACGCATTAAGCGCCCCGCCTGGGGAGTACGGCCGCAAGGCTAAAACTCAAAGGAATTGACGGGGGCCCGCACAAGCGGCGGAGCATGTTGCTTAATTCGACGCAACGCGAAGAACCTTACCAAGGTTTGACATCGCCCGTGGACCTGTAGAGATACAGGGTCATTTAGTTGGTGGGTGACAGGTGGTGCATGGCTGTCGTCAGCTCGTGTCGTGAGATGTTGGGTTAAGTCCCGCAACGAGCGCAACCCCTATTCTATGTTGCCAGCACGTTATGGTGGGGACTCATAGGAGACTGCCGGGGTCAACTCGGAGGAAGGTGGGGACGACGTCAAGTCATCATGCCCCTTATGTCTTGGGCTGCAAACATGCTACAATGGCCGGTACAATGGGCGTGCGAGACCGCAAGGTGGAGCGAATCCCTAAAAGCCGGTCTCAGTTCGGATTGGGGTCTGCAACTCGACCCCATGAAGGTGGAGTCGCTAGTAATCGCGGATCAGCAACGCCGCGGTGAATACGTTCCCGGGCCTTGTACACACCGCCCGTCACGTCATGAAAGTCGGCAACACCCGAAACTTGTGGCCTAACCCTTCGGGGAGGGAATGAGTGAAGGTGGGGCTGGCGATTGGGACGAAGTCGTAACAAGGTAGCCGTACCGGAAGGTGCGGCTGGATCACCTCCTTTCTAAGGAGTCTTTTGAAGGCCAACACTTCCTATTGTTGGTCGGACTCGAAAGTGGACCCGGCAGCATTCGGGGCCATCTGCTTCGGTGGGTGGTTTCGCTGACTGGGAGTGGCTGAAGATGAATCAGACTTTGCCTCCGACGACCTAGAAGCGTCGGGGGGCGCGCTGTTGGGTGTCTGAGGAAGCAACCTCGACCATCTGGTCCCCTGTGGGGGGCGGGTGGTCGGTTTGTTTCCCGCGGACCGCCCCGAGGAACTCTTCTTCGATCCTGTGGTGCATGTGAGTGTGCCGGCTGGGGTTGGGGGACGTGGTGCGAGGGTGTGCGGTTGGTGTTTTGACTTGTGAATAGTGTGCGCGAGCATCTTATTATCTGTAGTGGCCAAGTGATAGTGGCACACGGTGGATGCCTTGGCATCAGGCGCCGATGAAGGACGTGGGAGGCCACGATAGGCCACGGGGAGCTGTCAACCGAGCTTTGATCCGTGGGTGTCCGAATGGGGAAACCTAGCCCGAGTTGTGTCGGGTTGCCGCTACCTGAATGTATAGGGTAGTTGGTGGTGACGCGGGGAAGTGAAACATCTCAGTACCCGTAGGAAGAGTAAACAACAGTGATTCCCCTAGTAGTGGTGAGCGAACGGGGAAGAGGCTAAACCGTGCGCGTGTGATAGACGGCAGTCGTTGCGTGTGCGGGGTTGTGGGAAGCATCTGTCCGGGTCTGCCGATCCGGAGCGCTGAGTGATTCTTTTAGCTGAATCCGTTGGGAAACGGAACCGTAGTGGGTGAGAGTCCCGTAGGTGAAGGAAGAGTCTAGGCGTTGGTGTTCTCCCGAGTAGCGCGGAGCCCGTGAAAGTCCGTGTGAATCTGGCAGGACCACCTGCTAAGCCAAAATACGTCCTGATGACCGATAGTGCACTAGTACCGTGAGGGAAAGGTGAAAAGTGCCCCGGTGAGGGGTCGTGAAATAGTACCTGAAACCGTGTGCTGTCAAGCCGTCAGAGCTGAAGCTTGTCTTTGGTGATGGCGTGCCTTTTGAAGAATGAGCCTGCGAGTCATGGTGTGTGGCGAGGTTAACCCGGGTGGGGTAGCCGTAGGGAAACCGAGTCTGAATAGGGCGGTTGAGTCGCATGCTGTGGACCCGAAGCGGAGTGATCTACCCATGTCCAGGGTGAAGCGGGGGTAAGACCTCGTGGAGGCCCGAACCCACCAGGGTTGAAAACCTGGGGGATGAGGTGTGGGTAGGGGTGAAAGGCCAATCAAACTCCGTGATAGCTGGTTCTCCCCGAAATGCATTTAGGTGCAGCGTCGCGTGTTTCTTGCTGGAGGTAGAGCTACTGTTTGGCTGATGGGCCCTACAAGGTTACTGACGTCAGACAAACTCCGAATGCCGGTTAAGTGAAGCGCGGCAGTGAGACTGCGGGGGATAAGCTTCGTAGTCGAGAGGGAAACAGCCCAGATCATCAGCTAAGGCCCCTAAGCGTGTGCTAAGTGGGAAAGGTTGTGGAGTTGCCCAGACAACCAGGAGGTTGGCTTAGAAGCAGCCATCCTTTAAAGAGTGCGTAATAGCTCACTGGTCAAGTGGTTCTGCGCCGATAATGTAGCGGGGCTTAAGCACACCGCCGAAGCTGTGGATGCCAACCTTGTGTTGGTGTGGTAGGGGAGCGTCGTGCATCCGGAGAAGCTGCCGAGTGATCGTGTGGTGGAGGGTGTGCGAGTGAGAATGCAGGCATGAGTAGCGAAAGCAACGTGAGAAACGTTGCCGCCGATTGACTAAGGGTTCCTGGGGCAGGTTAATCCGCCCAGGGTGAGTCTGGACCTAAGGCGAGGCCGACAGGCGTAGTCGATGGATAACGGGTTGATATTCCCGTACCCGTGCACGAGCGTCCAGTATCGAATCAGGTGATGCTAACCACGCTGGTTCTTGGTGGGTCCTTCGGGAACTGCCTCTGAACTGGTCTGGGATCCGAGCTTGTAGTAGGTAAGTGATGGGGTGACGCAGGAGGGTAGCTCTACCCGGCGGTGGTTGTCCGGGGGTAAGCGTGTAGGCTGGGGGGTTGGCAAATCCGCCTCCCGTGAAGGCTGAGACGTGATGCCGAGCCGTTTTCGGTGAAGTGGGTGATCCCATGCTGTCGAGAAAAGCCTCTAGCGAGTTCGTGTGTGGCCAGTACCCTAAACCGACGCAGGTGGTCAGGTAGAGAATACCGAGGCGTTCGGGTGAACCATGGTTAAGGAACTCGGCAAATTGTCCCCGTAACTTCGGGAGAAGGGGAGCCCTGTCTGGTGATGGCCTTTGCGGTCTGAGCTGGGTGGGGTCGCAGATAGCGGGGGGAAGCGACTGTTTATTAAAAACACAGGTCCGTGCGAAGTCGTAAGACGCTGTATACGGACTGACGCCTGCCCGGTGCTGGAACGTTAAGAGGACTGGTTAGCGGGGGTTCGCCTCTGCGAAGCTAGGAATCTAAGCGCCAGTAAACGGCGGTGGTAACTATAACCATCCTAAGGTAGCGAAATTCCTTGTCGGGTAAGTTCCGACCTGCACGAATGGCGTAACGACTTCCCCACTGTCTCAACCATGGGCCCGGTGAAATTGCACTACGAGTAAAGATGCTCGTTTCGCGCAGCAGGACGGAAAGACCCCGGGACCTTCACTATAGCTTGACATTGGTGTTTGGGATGGTTTGTGTAGGATAGGTGGGAGCCGGTGAAGTCGTCACGCTAGTGGCGGTGGAGGCGTTGGTGAAATACCACTCTGACTGTTTCGGGCATCTAACCTTGGACCGTGATCCGGTTCGGGGACAGTGTCTGGTGGGTAGTTTAACTGGGGCGGTTGCCTCCCAAAGAGTAACGGAGGCGCCCAAAGGTTCCCTCAGCCTGGTTGGTAATCAGGTGTTGAGTGTAAGTGCACAAGGGAGCTTGACTGTGAGACGGACGTGTCGAGCAGGAGCGAAAGCTGGGACTAGTGATCCGGCACCGGCGTGTGGAAGCGGTGTCGCTCAACGGCTAAAAGGTACCCCGGGGATAACAGGCTGATCTTCCCCAAGAGTCCATATCGACGGGATGGTTTGGCACCTCGATGTCGGCTCGTCGCATCCTGGGGCTGGAGTTGGTCCCAAGGGTTGGGCTGTTCGCCCATTAAAGCGGCACGCGAGCTGGGTTTAGAACGTCGTGAGACAGTTCGGTCCCTATCCGCTGTGCGCGTTGGAGACTTGAGAAGGGCTGTCCCTAGTACGAGAGGACCGGGACGGACGAACCTCTGGTGTGCCAGTTGTCCTGCCAAGGGCATGGCTGGTTGGCTACGTTCGGGAGGGATAACCGCTGAAAGCATCTAAGCGGGAAGCTTGCTTCGAGATGAGGTCTCCTGCCTCCTTTGAGAGGGTAAGGCTCCCTGTAGACGACGGGGTTGATAGGCCGGGTGTGGAAGCCCTGTGAGGGGTGGAGCTGACCGGTACTAATAGGCCGAGGGCTTGTCCGCTGCAGATAATTGGATGTTCGCGCACACTTGTTCACACGGTTTTCCGCTGTGGGGTTCTCTCTGCCTTGTTGGGGTGGGTTGAGGGTTTCGTGGTGGTGTTTGGTTTCCGTGGTGGTTATTGCTGGAGGGTCACACCCGGTCTCTTTCCGAACCCGGTCGTTAAGTCTCCTTGCGCTGATGGTACTGCCCTGTGGTGGGGTGGGAGAGTAGGTCGCTGCCACGGTTTTTTGTTGGGGAGGGGGTTGCCTGTGATGGG
>NZ_JBHXQY010000178.1:0-5287 GCF_042716955.1 Nocardiopsis sp. NPDC058631
ACGGGAGACCGTCCGGCACCGGCGCTCCGCGCTGTCCGGGGTCCGAGCCCGGGGCGACCGCGTGTTCGTCCACAGGCAGAGGCCGGGGCTGGTAGGCCGTTCCGGGTCCTGCTTCACTGGAGGGAGTGCGACCTCACCGCATCCCCGGCCGTTACCGACTTCCGGCAGCGTGTCGACCCCGGTGGAGCCGTGACAAGCACGCCGGGCAGGTGGCAGCATCATGCCCACACTCCGGCCACAGCCGGAGCCCCGCGTGAACAACCCCGGCCGCACCCTCCACGGCGGCCGGCCAGGAGGTGTGAGGACGGTGCCAGACCCCCGCAGAGGCGGCACGGCCCGAGGAGAGGCCGGGCGGACCTACGTCGGCTGGCGCCACACTGTGCTCCTCCCGTCCCCGGGACCGGCCCCCCGCAGACCAGTGCCCGCCGACACCGAGAGCGTCAGCGAGGACTGGATCGCCGCCCAGCGCGACAGCGAGGCCCAGACCAACCGCCCCCTCCACTTCGCCCTGGCGGGACTCGGCCTGTTCGCCCTGCTGTGCCCGCTGCTGTGGACCCTGCGCATCCTGCCCGGCAGCTTCGCCCTCGGTGGCGCGTTCGCCTGCGCCGCGATCGCCGCCCCCGTCGTCTACGCCCTGGTCCAGAGCCGCCAGGTCGTCGCCGAGCGGCTGGAGAGGGCCCGCGAGCAGCTGGCCGCCGAACGCGACGAGCGCGAGCGGGTCCTGCACGAACAACAGCGCGACCACGCCCGCCTGTACACCGAGTGGCAGGCGGCCTCGCGTGCCTACGAGGCGCAGCCCCGCTGGTACGGGGTGACCGTCCCCGCCGACACCTGCGCGACCGTCGTGGTCGGCGGCACCGAGACCGGGTGGTCGGCGCTGCTCGCCACCGTCGGTGTCTCCCGGCTGCGCGAGGGGGGAGACCTCACCGTCGTCGACCTCACCGGGCGCTCCGTGGCCCGCGAACTCGTCCGGCTCGCCCGCCGCTGCGCCGTCGACCCCCGGCGCTGGGTACTGCCCGCCGACCTGCCGCGGATGACGCTGGGCACCAACCTGGACGCCGGCCAACGGGCGCGCATCCTGTCCGCCGTCGCGGCCGCCTCCGGTGACACCGACGACGCCGACGCGGACGAGACCCTGCTGCTGCGGCTGCTGGAGGTGCTGGGCCCGCACATCGGCATCGCCGAGCTCATCGGCGGTCTGCGCGCCCTCATCACCCCTCTGGAGGACGCGGCCGAGGACGATCCGGCGCTCGCCCTGCTCACCCCCGGGCAGCGGGTGCGGGTGCGCGAGCGCTGTGCCGACCGCCCCGACGTCAGGGAGCGGGCCTGGGAGCTCGAACGCCGCCTCAGCCCCTTCGAGGCGGTCGGCACCCGGGCCGACGACGGCGACTACGCACAGGTCAAGATCATCTCCACCGATCGTGCCTCCGGCCGGGCCGCGGCACGCGTCTACGGGACCTACGCCGTCTCCGCGCTCAGCGAGCTGCTGGAGGGGGCGATGCGGCCCGGCCCGGCCGACGGCGTGCCCTCCCGTGTCCGCCCGGACCGCACACGGACCGTCGTGGTCTGCGGTGCCGACACACTTCCCCCGGAGGAGATCGACCAGGTCCTCTCCGCCGGGTCCGAGAGCGGGGTGGAGGTGGTCCTGATGTTTCGCACCCCCTCGCCCGCCGTCCTCGCCAGGTTCTCCGACCCCTCCTGCCTGCCGGTGGTGATGCGCCAGCAAGCTGACGCCGCGGAGACCGTCGAGCACGCCGTGGCCGCCGCCACGGGCTTCGCCGGGCACGATCCCGCGCGGCTGCGACTGCACCGTCTGACAGAGGTGGTCGGCGAGGCCGTGAGCGGGTCGGACACCGGTGCGGAGGACGCCGAGGACGAGATCGAGGCCGACGACCGCTTCTTCGCCTCCCCGCACACCGAGTCCGGCGCGGTCATCCGCAACGCCGCCGCCGCGATCACCCCTCTCGACCTCGTCCGCCATGTGAGATCCACCACGTCCTGGGGTCGCGCCACCGCCCAGGCGGCCGGGATCGACGCGCCCGGCGCGGACGGGGGCACAGAGGGCACTCCCGTGCGCGTCAGCCGACTGGACGCCGGTGCGCTCCGCGAGCTGCCCGCCACCGCCGCGGTCGTCCTGACCGCCGACGGCCCTGTCCTTGTGGACACCAACCCGGGTATCCTCACCCTGTCCACAGCCACACTGGCCACCGTGGATGACTCCCACAACTTCAGCGGCACGTCGAGCGGACGCGGCACCAAGGTGGCGGAGAGCCCCCGGGGGCGGAGGGGTCGGCACACCGAGAGCGGACGGCCCCGTCCCGCGGCCTCCGACGGCTCCGCTCCCGACACGCCCGGTGGTACGGGTGTCCGCGACGGGTCGCCGGCGTCCGTGGGGGCCGACGACACCAGGGATCGGGTACCGCCCAACCTGGGCCCGCCGCCGAAGAGGTTGGACTGGCGGGTCTGACCCCAGGTGGACAATAAGCTTGGCCCGACACGTCGCCCGCCGCCTCCCATGAGAGAACGGCGCGGGTGATCCAGCAGTTCTGGAGAGCAGGCAGCGGGCGCCCCCGTCCGGGGGCGGAGGCCTTCGGCCCTGCGGGCCGTGGGCTCGCCGCTGCCGACACGAGCCGTTCCCAGGAGGTGACCGACGATGGCCGCGTTCGACGTAGGACGACAGACCCGCCCCGGGGCGCCTCCTCCGCTGTCCGGGACACCCGCCGGGACGCGCGGGCTCCCGGTACACGGAGGGGCCGCGGCCGCTCGACGCACACCGTTCGCCGCCGCTCCCACGGGCCGCGCCGTCCACGCCCTCCACCCGGACACGGTGTCGGCGGTCACCGCCACGGGGCGCGGTGGTTGTGCGCGTGTGCGTGCGGACAAGTACGGTTCTCCACGTCTGTGGTCGCCAGGAACCGGGCAGCCCCGCAGGTGCGCCCCAGGGGACTCCGTCCGGGCGGCCCTTCCTCCCGGGAGGGCGGCCGGTGCCCACACCGGTCGGGTTCCGGCACGCGTGACCGGCAGTTGCAACGTTCGTACCCGGCACGGCAACGTGCAGGGGATCCATCACCGCCGTTTCCGCCTGCTCCAGAGAGCAGACGGACATGCCTACACCACTCAGAAGGAGGCAGGGGCCACCTCTCCCGGCCTGCAAGCCGGAGTAACCGTCCCGCACAGCAGATGAGCGAGCTTCCCTTGCGCGCCCAACTGGCATCGGTCCTGGGAAGGAGCGCAGCCGGCCTCTCCCGTGCCACCGGTCGGGGAGACGGTTCCGTCATCGGCGGCAGGGTGGCGCTCAAGGTCGAACCCGACCTGCTCTCCAAGCTCGCCCGGGGCCGCAGGCTCGCCCTGATCAGCGCCACGAACGGCAAGACCACCACCACCAGGCTCATCGCGCAGGCCCTGCGCGAGTTCGGCGACGTGGCCACCAACGAGCACGGCGCCAACATGCCCACCGGGCACATCACGGCGCTGTCCGACAACCGTTCCGCCGTCAACGGCGTGCTGGAGGTCGACGAGAAGTACCTCCCGCAGGTGCTGCTCGCCACCCAGCCCTCGTTCGTGGTCCTCATGAACCTGAGCCGCGACCAGATGGACCGCGCCTCGGAGATCAACCTGCTCGCCAAGAAGTGGCGCACCGCCCTGGGCAAGAGCAACGCGCACGTCATCGCCAACGCCGACGACCCGCTCGTCGCCTGGGCGGGCCTGGGCGCGCCCAACGCCACCTGGGTCTCCGCCGGCCAGCGCTGGAAGGAGGACTCCTGGTGCTGCCCCGAGTGCGGCGGCCACCTCAGGCGCGAGACCGACCCGCACTGGGAGTGCCCCGAGTGCGGGCTGACACGCCCCCGCGCGAGCTGGGCCGTCGAGAACGAGACCGACACCCTGATCACGCCGGAGGGCCAGCGGATCAAGCTGCGGATGAACCTGCCCGGCGACGCCAACCGGGCCAACGCGGCGATCGCCGCCGCCACCGCCGCGGGGTACGGCATCCACCCCGAACGCACCGTGGAGCGGCTGCGGGAGATCACCTCCGTCGCCGGGCGCTACACCTCCGTGGTGACCATGGGCGTCGAGGTGCGGCTGCTCCTCTCCAAGAACCCCGCCGGATGGCTGGAGTCGTTCGCCGTCCTGGACCCGCCCCGGACCCCGGTGATCCTCGCGGTCAACGCCCAGATCCCCGACGGCAAGGACACGTCCTGGCTGTGGGACGTGGACTACACGGTGCTGCGCGACCGCCGCGTGTTCGTCATGGGCGAGCGCCGTACCGACCTGGCCCTGCGGCTGGAGACCGACGGGGTCCGGTTCGAGACCGCCGACCGGGTGGACGAGGTGCTGGGCCGCCTCAAGGCCGAGCAGCCCGACATCACCAAGGTCGACCTCATCGCCAACTACACCGCCTTCCAGCAGATCCGCACGGCCTACGGCCGCGTCCAGTAGGGGAAAGTCATGACGAACACCAGTGCGTTGCGGATCGTGTGGATCTACCCCGACCTCCTGAGCACCTACGGCGACCAGGGCAACGTCCTCATCCTGAAGCGCCGCGCCGAACTGCGCGGCATCCCGACCGAGATCGTGCACGTCCACTCCAGTGACGCGGTGCCCGAGCAGGGCGACATCTACCTGCTCGGCGGCGGCGAGGACCGGCCGCAGATCCTCGCGGCCGAGCGGCTGCGCGCCGACGGCGGGCTGGCCCGCGCCGCCGCCCGCGGCGCGTGCGTCTTCGCGGTGTGCGCCGGCTACCAGATCATCGGTGAGACCTACGGGGACGACGACGCCAACCCGCTTCCGGGCGTGGGCATCCTCGACATCCGCAGCGGCAGGGGCCAGACGCGCGCGGTCGGCGAGATCGTCGCCGACGTGGAACCGTCCCTGGGGGTCGGCCGGATCACCGGTTTCGAGAACCACCAGGGCCGCACGGCCATCGGCCCGTCGGCGCGCCCGTTCTCCACCACGGTGCGGGGGATCGGCAACGACGACCGCACCGAGGGCGCCTACCAGGGCCAGATCCTGGGCACGTACCTGCACGGCCCCGCCCTGCCCCGCAACCCGCAGCTGGCGGACCTCCTGCTGCGCTGGCGCGTGGGGCAGCTGGCCCCGCTCGCACCGTCCTGGGGCGAGCGCCTGCACGACGAGCGCCTGGCCGCGGCACTGCGTTAGGCCGCGCTTTCCGCATCGGGACCGCGTCCGCCGGGGCGCCTCTCGCCGCCCCGGACACCTGCCGGGAACACGCTCCGTCCCACGGGACGGGCGCGGGGCCCGGCGGACACGGATCCACTCCGTGTCCGCC
>NZ_JBHXQY010000179.1:0-5233 GCF_042716955.1 Nocardiopsis sp. NPDC058631
CGCTACAACCCCGTCGACGTCACCATCCCCAACGTGCTCAGCTTCCTCGCGACCGGCACGTTCGACGGCGAGGTCCACGTGTCCTCACCCGCGGCGTCCTTCGGGCTCTCGACCGTGACCCGCGCGGGCGCGACCGGCGGCCCGGGCTCCGAAGCCCGGTCCACCTCGTCCTCCGCGGCCCCGGGGGGACGCACGTCCCCCCGGGGCCCTGCCAGCTCGCTCGGCCCGCTGCCGGTCAGCCCTCGCTGCTCTCGGCGGAGGTGTCGGCGGCGTTCTTCTTGCGGCGCGCGAAGTACGCGGCCGCGCCACCGCCGGCGGCGATCGCGGCACCGGCGGCGATCAGCCCTGCCAGGGGGCTACCGGTCGTGGCCAGGGCCTCGGTCGGCTTCGGCTCCGGCTTCGGCAGCTCGGCGGTGTCGCGGGAGGGCGGGGTCTTGTCGTCGCCGCCGTCGCCGCCGTTGTCGTTGTCGTTGCCGCCGCCGTTACCCGGGTCCTCGGCCGTGGCACCGATGCTGGCGTAGGTGACGCCCAGGGCGTAGCCGCCCTCGAACTCACCCGGAACGGTGATGTCCACGAGCAGGGCGGTGTAGGCGTCGTCCCAGTCGAAGCCCGCGTCGTCCGAGGTGTAGGTGCCCTGATCCTGGTAGGGGGTGCCGACCACGGCGTCGAGCTCGTTCACCTCGTAGGCGACGCTGCCCGGGTCGACCGAGTGGGTGACGGCACCGTCCCAGGACTGGGTCGTCGTGACGCTCGCACCGGTGATCGTGGCGGACAGGACGATCTCGTCGCCGGCGGAGGAGAGGTCGATGTCGTCCTCCCCCAGCTCGACGAGGGGGGCCACGGCCGCGTCGTCCGCAGGGGCCTCGCCGCCGTCTGCGTCGGGCGCCTCGGTGGGCTCGGTGCCGGGGACCTCGACGGGCTCCTCGGACGGCGTCCCGGCGGTTCCCTCGTCCTCGCCCTCGCCCTCACCGGGAGCAGAGGGCTCCTCGGTCTCGGTTCCCTCCTCGGTGGGCTCGTCGGACGGTTCCTCGTCCAGCTCGGCGTCGTCCAGCTCGGCGTCGTCCTCCTCGTCCTGCGCCTCCTCGATGATCTCCTCGACGTCGGAGGCGGTGAGCTGGACACTGGCGCTGGCCACCGTGGTGGTGGAGGTCGCCCCGTTCCCGTCGACCGAGGCCGAGGTGGAGGCCTCGATGCTGAAGTATTCGTCGAGGGCGCCGGAGAAGCTGTTGGAGGCGCTGTCCGACTCGCCCTGCGGGGTGATGTAGGTCTCCGCGATGCCGTACCCGTCGGAGACGTTGGCGTGGGCCCAGCCCACGGTCTGGGTGTCGGCGGCGGCGGGAAGGGCCGTGGCCACACCGAGCGCGCCCAGCGCGGCGAAGGCGGCGCCGCCCTGGAGAATGCGGCGCGCGGTCACGCGAGTGTTCTTCAAGTCAATCCTCATTCGGATTACCGCGGTCCGAGACCTCTCGGACCGGCCTGGCTGCGCGGACGACCGCCGACAGCGGGGTTTTCGGGGTACGGAACACGGGCCAGGGTCGGATGGGGGATGGCGGGGGCACACAGAAGCCCCCTACCTGCGAAAACGGGGAAAATCGGTCGCGACCACAGAACGGGGGTCCGCGAAACCGAGCCGAAGCAGCTTCCCATTTCCTCATTCGAATCTTACAACGGACGAAACGGGAGAATCACCCGACATCCCATCACGACCAGATCACAATGAAGATGCGAGGTTACACTGAGCGAGGAAGTAATTCTTGTGGGAATTTTTTCCCGAACGGCGTAAACCTCACCCCGGAACGAGCGTCTTATAAAGAAGGCGCACCCCTGGAGGCGACC
The DNA here is from genome assembly GCF_042716955.1 of Nocardiopsis sp. NPDC058631. Lineage (NCBI taxonomy): Bacteria > Bacillati > Actinomycetota > Actinomycetes > Streptosporangiales > Nocardiopsidaceae > Nocardiopsis > Nocardiopsis sp. NPDC058631. The sequence goes on from NZ_JBHXQY010000179.1 coordinate 1,837, forward strand.
ACTCGGGCACCCGTGCGGCAGGCCCCGGGAACAACCCGCCGTGACGGACGACACATCCCTTTCGCCCGCATCCCCCACTCCCCCTGTGCACCCTTCATGCGGGTACGCGCCGTTATGCCCCGGCTGCCGCGAGCGGCTAGGTTGTGGGCATGCCCGTCTCCGCACCGCCAGGACCCCGGAGCCGCGCCACCCGCGCCCTGTCTCTGACGTCCCTCGCCCTCCTCCTCACCGCCGCCTGCGCGGCCTCGCCAGGAGGGACCTCCAGCGGCGACCCCACGGCGGCGCCCCCGCTCCCGGGCCCACAGGACGGCGGCGACCCCCCTGCCGGCGACCGGGACACCGCACCCGACGGCGGGTCCGACGGCCCACCCGCCGGTGAGGGCCCCCTCGGCACCCGCGTCGTCGTCATCGACCCCGGCCACAACGGCGGCAACGCCTCCGCCGCGAGCGAGATCAACGAGTTCGTCCCCGCAGGGCCTGCGGAGAAGGCCTGCGACACCGTCGGCGCGGAGACCAACGACGGGTACCCGGAACACGAGTTCAACTGGGAGCTGTCGCTACTGGTCAAGGAACGGCTGGAAGCCGATGGCGCCACGGTGTTCCTCACACGCGAGGACAACGGCGGCGTGGGCCCGTGCATCGACGAAAGGGCCGAGATCGGCAACGAGGCGGAGGCCGACGCCGCCCTGTCCATCCACGCCGACGGCGGACCCGAGTCCGGGCGCGGCTTCCACGTGATCATGCCCGGTGAGGTGGAGGGCTTCACCGAGGACATCGTGGAGCCCTCCCAGCTGCTCGCCGAGGACATCCGCCGCGCGTACCTGGAGGGGAGCGACATCCCCTACGCCGACTACCTCGCCGACGAGGGCCTGGACGAGCGCACCGACCTGGGCGGGCTGAACATGTCCACGGTGCCCAAGGTGTTCCTGGAGGCGGGCAACATGCGCAACCCCGAGGACGCCGCGCTCCTGTCCGACCCCGCGTGGCGGGAACGCGCTGCCGACTCCATCGCCCGGGGGATGGCCGCCTACCTCATGCGTCGGTGACACCGGGCACGAACGTCCACACCCGGCCACCCGTGCGTATGGCGGGCGCAGCCCTCCCTCGGCATAATGCGTGCATGACTTCCGCCCAGCCCCCGGCGCGCCTGTCGGCCTCACCCGTGTTCGACGTGGTCCTGCGCGGCTTCAACCGCGCCCAGGTCGACGACCTCATCGACCGGACGTCCTTCACGGTGGCCGTGCTCACGGGCTCGCCCGTGTACTCCGACACCCCCTTCCCCGAGCTGCCCGAGGAGCAGCGGCCGGCGCCGATCAGCGCGGAGGAGCTGCGGACCGCGGGGCTGGACCTGGTCCTGCGCGGTTACGACCGCGCCCAGGTCCGGGATGTCCTCTCCGGCCTCGTCGAGCGGCTCTCCGACGCGGAATCACGCGCGAGCCGAGGATAACCGCCACGAGAACCTCCTGAACTGCACAATGGGGACCATGCCTCTGACACCGGCGGACATCCGCGAAAAGAAGTTCCACACGGTGCGTCTGCGCCCGGGTTACAACGAGGAGGACGTCGACGCCCTCCTCGACCGGATCGAGGCGACCCTCGTCGCCCTGGAGGGCGGTCCGCGCAGCGGTCCGCTCATCACGGCCGACGAGGTGCGCAACTCACGGTTCCGCACCACGCGGCTGAGTCCGGGGTACCGCGAGGACGAGGTCGACGACTTCCTCGACGTCGTGGTCGCCGACCTGGCCGGACGCGGTCTCGGCCGGTCCGGCGGCCAGACGTCCCCGCCGCTGCCGCCCAGGCCCGGCCAGGGTGACGGCCCCGGGCCGTCACGGCACCAGGCAACCGAGCCGCAGCACCCTGTGGGGGGCCGGCGGTACGCGCCCGCCGACGCGTCCGGGAGCGAGCGTCCGCCCCAGCGGTTCGGGATGACTTCGGAGGACGTCCGGGAGCAGCAGTTCGCGACGACCCGGTTGACCACGGGCTACAACGAGCAGGAGGTCGACGACTTCCTGGACCGCGCCGAGTTCACGCTCGACGTGCTCCAGAAGGGCCGCCCCGAGCGGGCGACCCTCACCGCGGCGGAGGTGGAGCGGATCCAGTTCGCCACCACCCGGGCCCGCCCGGGGTACGACCCGGCCCAGGTCGACCGGTTCCTGGACGTCCTCGCGGAGGAGCTGCGCCGCTATGAGCAGCAGTAGGCGGCGAGGGCTGTCACGGAGGGCGGGCGTCGCGGGTCCGGCCCCGGAGCGCGAAGGAGTGCGCCGGGCCCGCCCGGGGCGGGCATGCCCACGGCCTTGCGGCCCGCCTCTTCCGAACACGCCGTAGCGCACAGAACCCCATACCCAGGGAAGCGGAAAGTAATATTTGAACACAGGGAGTAGTCACACCCTGTTGTCACACTGACCTTGTCCCGAGGGTAGGCAGGATGTTCCACCCGACGTCCCCGGAGAGCCGCACCGCCGCCTGGCCGGACCACGGCGGGTCCGGCTGCTCCACGGTCTCCGGGGAGGATGTGCTGTTCCCGACCCCGTTGTTCGGCCGCTCCACCGACCCGAACGCGTGCGACGGGGACGAGGAGCTCGTACCGACGCCCGCGCACCCCTGGGAGGGGCCGCTGCTGGTGGCGTGCGCGGCCGTGACCCTGGTGATGGCCGCCGTGCTCGCCCGCGCGGTATGGGCGGGAACGGGGTCCTGGACGTGTGTGGCCGCCGCCCTGGCGGTGGTGCCCGCGGTGTGCTGGGCGGTGCGGGGGCTGGTGTACGCCCGGCGTCGCGCGGAGTCGGTCAAGATCTCGCCCACGCAGTTCCCCGAGGCGTACCGGATGGTGGTGTCGCTGGCCGCCGACATGGGGTTGTCGAGGCCTCCCGAGGCGTACGTCCGGCTCGGCGGGGGGCGCTGCGGAACAGATGCCTCGGGTCACGGGCGGCACCGCTACCTGGTGCTTTCGGACGACTTGTTCGACGCCGACGGAAGGCTGCGGGACCCGGAGGCGCTGGCGTTCCTGATCACCCACCAGCTCGGCCACGTGGTCGCGGGTCACACCGGCTTCTGGAGACGGATGGCGACGATCGGCGCGGACCTCGTTCCGGGACTGGGCTCGGCGCTGTCCCGCGCCATGGAGTACACGGCCGACGACCACGCCTACGCCCGGTTCCCCGAGGGGGCTCACGCCGTCAGGATCCTCGCGGGGGGCGCCCACCTGTACACCCGGGTGAACATGGGGGAGATGGCAGACCGGGCGCGCACCGATCGGGGCTGTTCCCTGCTGCTGTACCACCTGCTGACCCGCCGCCCCAGCAACACGCGGCGGATGGCGGCGCTCCGTGACCGTACGCGGCGCGGTCGCGTCTTCCTCTGACGGAGGGGGTGCCCGGCAGGCCGACCGCGGTCGGCCGGG
>NZ_JBHXQY010000180.1:0-5144 GCF_042716955.1 Nocardiopsis sp. NPDC058631
GGCGACCTCGACCCGTTCGGTGCCGCAGCGGCCCAGAACCTCCTCCAGGGCCTCGCGCAGGTCCGCGGGGTCGGACGGCAACCACCCGAAGCGCCTCACGAAGCGCCGCTGCCACGGGGTCTCCACGGCGCGCGGCGAGTAGTGCTCCCGGACGTAGGCGACCGCCTCCCGTGCGGGTACCCCGTCCATGACGGCGAGGCAGGCCAGTGCGGTGCCGGTCCTGCCCCTGCCGCCCGAGCAGGCGACCTCGACCCGTTCGGTGCCGCAGCGGCCCAGAACCTCCTCCAGGGCCTCGCGCAGGTCCGCGGGGTCGGACGGCAACCCGAAGTCCCTCCAGTGCACCCATCGGGCCTCCCAGGGCACCGGGGGAGGTTCGTGCCCCAGCAGGTACAGGGCGAAGGAGGGGCCGGGGCCCGGCGGCGCCGGGTCGCGCAGTCCTCGACCGCGGACGAGCACGCCCGACGGGAGCCTGAGCACACCGGGCCCGGAGGAGGCCCCGTCCGCGGCCACCAGCGCCTACCAGCCGATCGCGAAGGCCGACTCCAGGTCGTGCTTGGAGTAGGTCTGGAAGGAGATGTGGGTGTCGGACGACAGGACCCCGGGGACCTTGTTCACCCGCCCCGGGATCACCTCCGCCAGGTTCTCGTGCCGGCGCACGCGCACCATGGCGATGAGGTCGACACCCCCGGTGACCGAGTAGACCTCGCTCACGCCGTCGATCTCGGCGATCGCCTCGGCGACCTCGGGGATGCGGTTGACGTCGGCCTTGATCATGACGATCGCGGTGATCACTGTGCCTCCAGGGCGGTTGGCCGCGGGACGGCGGACCCGGTCGCGCCGGACACCCCTAGTAGACGTCGGAAAGCCGCGTCCCGGAGCGCCATCGCAACCGGTAGACCACCAGTCCCGCGATCACCCCGGCGATGAACCCGTACACGTGCGCCGCGTAGGCGACTCCGCTCCCGGTGCCGGGGGTGTTCGATGTGGTGACGTAGAGAAGATACTGAAGCACGAAGTAGCTGCCCACCAGGGCCCACCCCGGCAGGCGCATCGGGATGACCACGAACACCAGCGTGGTGACCCGGCTGCGGAACTGCACGGCGAGGTAGGCGCCGAGCACGCCGGAGATCGCACCGGAGGCCCCCACCATGGGCACCGCTCCCCCGGGTTCGACCAGGGCGAAGCCGTAGGCGGCAGCCAATCCGGTGGCCACGTACAGGAGCAGGAAGCGGATCCGTCCGATCCGGTCCTCCACGACGGGGCCGAACACGAACAGGTAGACCATGTTGCCCAACAGGTGCATGGCGCCGGCGTGCACGAACATCGAGCTGAACACCGAGAGCCACACCGACTTGCCGTCCACCGCCCCGCACTCGGGCACCACGTGCGGGGCCCGGTCCACCTGGCCGAGGATCTCCGCGGGCACCGCTCCCCAGCGCATGAAGTAGTCCTGGATGGCGCAGAAGCGGTCCACCATGTCCACCGGGTACCAGACGGCCGTCGCGGCCTGGGGGGACAGCAGGTAGACGAGGACGTTGACCGCGATCAGCGTGTACGCGACGAGGGGGGCGCGGCGGACCGGGTAGTCGTCATTGAGCGGAAGCGCGGCCATGCGCCCAGTGTGTCATCTCCGTGTGCGCCTCGGCGCTCCGCAACGGGCATGTCCAGTCACCGTCGATGTCGACGAGTCTCGTCGCGGGGTCGGTGAGCCAGTCCAGGACGAGCTCGGTCTCGGCGGGCAGGGCCCGGGGGCTCGGTCCGCTCCCCGCAGGAACGTACTCGGCGGTGGCCACGAGCGAGGCCAGGAACGCGGCGGGGTCGGTGCCCGGGCGCAGGACCGCGCTGGCCGCGAGGCGCCCGTGGCGGACCACGCAGGTCTCCCAGCCCAGGGCGGAGCGCCGGGAGGCGACCAGGTGGGGCACCGCGGCGATGGCCGACAGCCGTTGCGCCCGCCGGGCGCCGCGCAGGAACGCGGTGAGGCGGTCGCGCAGGGTCGCGGCCTCCTCGTAGCGCAGGGCGGCGGCGAGCTCGGCGATGCGCCCGGTGTGCGCGGTGACGACGGCGGCGGGGTCGCCGGTCATGGCCGTCCGCGCGGCGTCGGCGTGAACGGTGTAGGCGTCGTGCGTCTCGGTACCGTCGCAGGGGGCGCCGCAGCGCCCCAGCTGCGCCAGGACGCACGGATCGATCCTCTTGCGCGCCGAGAACGTGTGGGTGCACTGCCGCAGCGGGAACACGTGGAGCAGGGCCTCCTTGGCCTGTTCGGCGTCCCTGGCCGAGGCGTAGGGGCCGATGTGGGGAGCTCCGTCGTCCTTGACCGCACGCACCACGGACAGCCGCGGGTAGGCGTCGGTGGTGAGCTTGACCCAGGAGGCGCGCTCGGGGTTGCGGGAGCGCCGGTTGTAGGGCGGCTTGCGCTCGGCGATGATCCGGAGTTCGCGGACGGAGGCCTCCAGCTCCGTGGGGCACTCGATGGGGGTGACGCCCTCGACCACCGCCGCCATCTCGCGGATGCGCTGGCGGCTCTCCGCCGCGGTGAAGTAGGAGCGGACCCGGCGCCGCAGGTTGTTGCTCTTGCCCACGTAGAGGCTGGCGCCGCGCGCGTCGGTGAACACGTACACCCCGGGGCCGTCGGGCAGGCCCTCGGCCAGGTGCCGTTTGGCCTGCTGTGCGCGGCTGGGCGGTTTGTTGACGGCGCGCAGCTCCTCAAGGCTGGACACCCCCATCGGGCCGAGGCGCTCGATCAGCCCGTGCAGGACCCCGACGGTGGCGCGGGCGTCGTCCAGGGCACGGTGGTTGGGGGTGACGGGGACGCCGAAGAACGCGGCGAGGGTGGCGAGCCGGTGGTTGCGGGTCTCCCCCCGGGGCAGGAGCGCCCGCGCCAGGCGCAGGGTGTCCACCACCGGGTACCCGGGCCAGTCCACGCCGTGGCGTTCGCACGCGGCCTTCAGGAAACCGGTGTCGAAGGGGGCGTTGTGGGCGACCAGGACGGTGTCCGGCTCGGCGTCGAGGAAGGCGAGGACCTCGGGCAGGACCTCCTCCATGGGAGGGGCGGTGGCCACCATCGACTGGGTGATCCCGGTCAGCAGGGTGATGGCCGCCGGGATCAGCACACCGGGATCGACCAGGGCGGTGAACTCGCCGAGGACCTCTCCCCCGCGCACCCTGACCGCGCCGACCTCCGTGACGCGTGCCTTGGTCGCACTGGTCCCGGTGGTCTCCAGGTCGAGCACGACGAACGTCGTCGCGGCCAACGGCGTGCCGAGGTCGCTGATGCTCGTTTGGACGCCGACGGGCGTCGCGGACTGTCCAACCACGCGGTCAGGCTAGTCGGCGGTGACGACCGAATCCGGTCTGGATACGGTCTGACCTGCCCGACGTGGAAGGATGTGGGTGACGGGACTGGAGTGTCCACAGCCCCGTGACGAGCACGACATGAGGAGGAACCGTGGGGATCGCGATGCCGGGTGACAAGGAGCGGTGGCGGTGTACCGGATGCGGCAACCTCACACGGTTCGACGTGACCAGAACCACCCGTTCACAGGACTACGTCCACCTGGACCTGGCCGGTGAGGGGAGCGTCGAGGAGCGGACCGTGCTCTCGGAGACGATCGAGCGGGTGAGGTGCCGCTGGTGCGGTGCCACCGACAGCGTCGAGGTCATCGCCCGTCCCGACGCCGACCGGACGGCCACCGGTTCCTCGGCGGAGAGCCCGACGGGTCAGGCATGAGCGCCCGCCCCGAGGCGGGCGGCGACTCCGAAGGCACCGGCCCGCTCGACGAGAACGTCCACGCGACGCCCGGCGCCGACAGCGACGGGGGGCAGTTGCGCCGTCCCCTGCCCGAGCCGGTGCGCGCCCGGGTCGTCGAGTACGGTTCCGACGTGCTGGGCGGTATGCGCGCGAGCGAGCTCCCCCCGGTGCTGAGACGGGTCGCCAAGTTCGAGCCGCGCCGCAGGGCCAGGCTCGCGGGCCCGCAGATCGCCGCCCAACTGGAGACCGACAGCGGGTTCCGCGAGACGGTCGGTGCCCGGGTGGAGCAGGTGTGGCCCGAACTGGCCGAGGGACTGCGCTCGGGTGTGGTCCCGCCCGCCGCCGACCCCGTGGCGGTCGCGGCCTGCGCGTACCTGCTGCGCCCCAAGGGGTGGCCGGAGATCATCGAGGACGTCCACCAGGAGCTGGAGCGGCTGGCCGGCGCCAAGGAGATGGACGAGGCCGCCGAGGCGCTCGACTCCGTACGCCGCCAGCTGGACGAGGTCAGGAGCGAGCACCAGTCGGATCTGGGCCGGTTGCGGTCCCAGCTCAAGGAGCAGCGAGCCGAGATCGTCGAACTGCGCCGCAAGGTGCACACCGAGCGGCAGCGGGCCAAGGGCGCCTCCGCCGAGGCCTCACGGGTCCTGGCCGAGACCTCCGACCGCGAGTCGGAGTCGGCTGTGCAGGTGAACAGGCTGGAGTCGGAGAACCGGCGGTTGCGGTCGCGTCTGGCCGCCGTGGAGGCACAGGTGGAGAACGCGCGCCGGGCGGCGCGCGCCGGGCGCAACGCCGACGAGGCGCGGCTGCGCGTGCTGTTGGACGTCCTGGTCGACTCCGCGCACGGCCTGCGCAGGGAGTTGGCGCTGCCCGCGGCCCTGGACAGCCCGGCCGATCTGGTCGCCGAGACCGAGCAGCAGCGGCGGGTGTCGCTGGGCGGCCTGCCCGACGACGACCCGGGCCTGCTGGAGCACCTTCTGACGGTGCCCCGGGTCCACCTGCTGGTGGACGGCTACAACGTGACCAAGACCGGGTACGGGACCCTTCCGCTGGCCGACCAGCGAACTCGGCTGATGACCTCGCTGGAGGGGTTGGCGAGCCGGACCAAGGCCGAGATCACCTGCGTGTTCGACGGCGCGGACGTCGACGCTCCCCCCGTGGCGGCCCCGACCCGGCGGGTGCGCCTGCTCTTCAGCGCTCCGGGGGAGACGGCCGACGAGCTGATCGTGCGGCTGGTGCGCGCCGAGCCGCCCGGACGCCCGATCGCCGTGGTGACCTCCGACAAGGAGATCGTGAGCGCGGTCCGCAGGGCCGGTGCGCGCGCGGTGCCCTCCGCGATCTTCCTTCGCCGCCTGGAGACGCACGGCTGACCGGTCCTCCGGCGGTCCCGGACCGGCCC
>NZ_JBHXQY010000181.1:0-4974 GCF_042716955.1 Nocardiopsis sp. NPDC058631
CGCCGGACCGGTGCGGTCCGCCGCCGCTACATGTGCTCGGGAGCCTCCACACCCAGCAGGTCCAGACCCTGGACCAGGACCCGGAACGCCACCGACACCAGGGCCAGGCGCGACTCGCGCTCCGCCTCGGTCGGCGCGGTCAGCACCGGGCAGTGCTCGTAGAACGAGGTGAGCGACTGCGCCAGCTCGAACAGGTACCCGGACAGGCGGTGCGGCTGGAGCAGGTCGCCGACCTGCTCCACCACGGCCCCGAACTCCAGGAGCTTGAGCGCGAGGTCGCGCTCCGCACCCTCCGAGACGGTGATCTCGCCCCGGGGCGACGACAGGTCGAGCCCGCCCTTGCGGAAGATGGACCGGATCCGCGCCTGCGCGTACTGCAGGTAGGGGCCGGTGTTCCCGGTCAGGGCCAGCATCCGGTCGAAGTCGAACGTGTACTCGGTGTCGTGCGAGACCGACAGGTCCGCGTACTTCACCGCGCCGATGCCGACCTTGCGGGCGATCTCCGCCTGCTCCTGCGCCCCGAGGTCGGGACGGTTCTCCGCGACGACGGCGGCGGCCCGTTCGATCGCCTCGTCCAGCAGCGCCATCAGGCGGACGGGCGCGCCGCTGCGGGTCCGCAGGATCTTGCCGTCGTTGCCGAGCACGTTGCCGATCTGCACGTGGGTGACCTCGACGCCGTCCGGCAGCCACCCCGCCTCGCGCGCGGCCGCCCACACCATCTTGAAGTGCATGGCCTGCGGGGCGCCGACCACGTAGAGGATGCGGTCGGCCTTGAGGTCGTCCACGCGGTAGCGGACGGTGGCCAGGTCGGTGGTGGCGTAGCCGTAGCCGCCGTCGCTCTTGCGGACGATCAGGGGGACGGGCCTGCCCTCGCGGCCGGTGAATCCCTCCAGGAACACGCAGAGCGCGCCGTCGCTGACCTCCGCGACGCCCTTGGCCTCCAGCTCCCGGCACACGTCGGCGAGCATGGCGTTGTAGCTGCTCTCACCGGCCAGGTCGTCGTCGGTGAGGGTCACCCCGAGCTTGGCGTACACCTTGTTGAAGTAGACCTCGGACAGCCCGACGAGCTTGCGCCACAGGCGCAGGGTCTCCTCGTCGCCGCTCTGGAGGGAGACGACGCGGCGACGCGCGCGGGCGGCGAACTCGTCCGCTCCGGGCCCTGACGAGTCGAACTTCGTGCGGGCCGCCTGGTAGAAGCCGTTGGGGTCGGTGGTGAGCAGGTCCGCCTCGGGGGAGTCCTCACCGACCTCCAGCAGGTGCTCGATGAGCATGCCGAAGGGGGTGCCCCAGTCACCGATGTGGTTCTGCCGGATGACGTTGTGGCCCAGGAACTCCAGGGTGCGGGCGAGCGAGTCGCCGACCACGGTCGTGCGCAGGTGCCCGACGTGCATCTCCTTGGCCACGTTGGGCGCGGAGTAGTCGAGGGGGATGTTGAGGCGTTCCTGCACCGGGACGCCCAGGCGCGGGTCCTCAAGGAGCAGGCGGGTCTGGCCGGCGATCCAGTCCTCGCGCAGGGTCAGGTTGATGAAGCCCGGCCCGCTGACCTCGACGTCGCGGCAGACGTCGGCCACGTCGAGGTGCTCCATGATCGCCGCGGAGACCTCACGCGGCTTTCGGCCCAGGCGCTTGGCGAGCGCGAGGGCGGCGTTCGCCTGGTAGTCGGCGAACTGGGACGGGCGGATGACGGGGTCGGTGTCGGCGAACTCGGGGCCGAAGGCGGCGCCGAGGGCGGACTGGACCCGTCGCGAGAGTACTTCCTGCGGGTCGGCCATGCCCCTAAGCGTACCGACCGGTGCCCCCTGTCCCCGCCCTTCCGGGGTGACGCCGCGGACAGCGGGAACCGAAGCCGGGCCGGCTCCCGCTCAGCGCCCCTCGGACGGGGGCGGGGGGGACGGGGGCGCGGAAGCGGGCGGGGCGTCCGACTGGGCCAGGCGGTGGAGCCAGTTGGGGGGCCGGTGGTGCACCCTGCGTCGTATCTGTTCGGCGATACGGCCGCCGGCGAGGTCGTGCGCCAGCTGGCAGGCACGGGCGACGCCCTTGGCGCGGCTGTCGCCGTGGGCGATGACGACGGTCCCGTTGAGGCCGAGGAGGGCGGCACCGCCGTAGGTCTCGCTGTCGAGCCGTTCGCGCAGGCCGCGAAGGGCCTTGCGCTGGAGGAAGGCCCCGGCCTTGGCGGCGGTGGTGGAGGTGAGGGCCTCGCGGACGAGGTCCATGGCGAAGGCCGCGGTCCCCTCCACGGACTTCAGCGCGACGTTGCCGGTGTGGCCGTCGGTGACGACCACGTCGACCTTGCGGGCGAGGAGGTCGTGGCCCTCGATGTTGCCGCGGAAGTCCATGGCCTGGGAGCCCTCGGACGTCGCGGACAGCAGTTCGGTGGCCCTGCGGACGAGCTTGTTGCCCTTGCCGGGTTCGGAGCCGATGGTCAGCAGACCCACGCGCGGGCGGCGTACGCCGAAGGCGGTCTGGGCGTAGGCGCAGCCGAGGTGGGCGAACTGGACGAGCATCTCGGGTTTGGCGTCGGCGTTGGCCCCGGCGTCCACCATGATCGTCGGGGTCTCACCGGTGGGAAGGGTCACGGCGAGGGCGGGGCGGAGCACACCGGGCTGGGTGCGCAGGCGGACGGTGGAGGTCGCGACGATGCCGCCGGTGGACCCCGCGGAGACGAGGGCGTCGGCGTCGCCGCGGCGGATGAGGCGGCAGGAGACGGCCGCGCTGGACCTGGGGCGGCGCCAGCTCGCGAGGGCGCCCTCGTGCATCGCCAGGTTGTCCTCGGCGTGGACGACGGGGATGTCTCTCAGGGCCCCCTCCTCGGCGAGGAGGGCGGCGATCTCGGTGCGCCGACCCACGAGGAGGACGCGCAGTCCGAGCTCGCGGACGGCGATGACGGCGCCCTTCACGATCTCGGAGGGCGCGTTGTCGCCGCCCATGGCGTCCACGGCGATGATCGGTGGCGACGCCCGGGGAACGGTGGGCGCTTCCGCGTCGGATGTACCAGTCAACTCGGTGCTTCCCTCCCGGATCGTGGTGGGCGTTTCGCCCTGTGTACGCGCAGTTCCCGGTGGTCCGGCGGGCAGCAGAAGGCACGAGGGGGCCAGGTCCGCGCGAGGGTGTGGTGCCACGCTACCGGTTCGCGCCGCGGGTGATCCCGTAAGGCCCGTTCGTCCACTCATGCGAGGATACTTCCCGTATGTCCAGGTCAGGGCTGGACTTACGTCGAGGTGGGTACAAAAGCCCTACTCGGGGTATATCCGCTCGCTGGCTCGGAGCCTCATCACGCTCCGGGCGCGCGCGACAACCACAGTGAATTCCCGTCCCGGAGGTCGACCGGTGTACCCGAACACCGGAGCCGCCGGATCAGGGCTGCCCGATTCAGTTCCAGGGCGGTCCCGCACACACAGGAGAGGAGAAGCGTGAGCGTTACGCCAGACGTGGCACAGTCCCCGTCCGCCGGACGTCGGTTTCGTGCCTACACGACGAAACACCTCGACGAGCTCACCGCGCGAGCCGGTCTCGCAGCTGACGAGCGTCTCGCGGTACAGGCGGTGGCCACGGTGCTGCCGTTCCGCGTCAACAGCTATGTCGTCGACGAGCTGATCGACTGGGATGCCGCTCCGGACGATCCGATCTACCGGCTGGTCTTCCCGCAGGCCGACATGCTGCCCCCGGGCGACGTGTCCAGGATCTCCGATCTGCTGCGCTCTGGTGCCCCGCGCAAGGAGCTCAACAACGCGGCCAACCAGATCCGGGCGAACCTGAACCCGCACCCGGCGGGCCAGATGGACCTCAACGTGCCGAAGGTCGGCAACGAGGAGCCCGTCCCCGGTGTCCAGCACAAGTACAAGGAGACCGTGCTCTTCTTCCCCAAACAGGGGCAGACCTGCCACGCGTACTGCACGTACTGCTTCCGCTGGGCCCAGTTCGTCGGCGACGCGGACCTGAAGTTCGCCTCCAGCGACATCGACCAGCTGGTCGACTACGTCCGCACGCATCCCGAGGTCACCAGCGTGCTGTTCACCGGTGGCGACCCGATGATCATGGGCGAGGGTGTGATCTCCCGGTACATCGAGCCGCTGCTGGAGATCGAGCACCTGGAGGCCATCCGTATCGGTACGAAGGCACTGGCCTACTGGCCGCAGCGCTTCACCACCGACCCGGACGCCGACGACACGCTCCGCCTGTTCGAGAAGGTGGTCGAGTCGGGCAAGAACCTGGCGTTCATGGCCCATTTCTCACACCCCAACGAGATGCGGCCCGCACTGGTCCAGGAGGCGGTCCGCCGCATCCGCTCGACCGGGGCGGTCATCCGCACGCAGGCGCCGCTGATCCGCACGATCAACGACGACCCGGCCGTGTGGGAGAGCATGTGGCGCACCCACCTGCGTCACGGGATGGTCCCGTACTACATGTTCGTGGAGCGCGACACGGGTCCGCAGGACTACTTCGCGGTTCCCCTGGCCGAGGCCTACGAGATCTTCCGCGACGCCTACACGAAGGTGTCCGGGCTGGCCCGTACGGTCCGCGGACCGTCGATGTCGGCGACGCCGGGCAAGGTCTGCGTGGACGGCGTGGCGGAGGTGGCGGGGGAGAAGGTCTTCGTCCTGCACTTCATCCAGGCCCGCGACCCCGAGCTGGTGGGTCGTCCCTTCTTCGCCAAGTACGACGAGAAGGCGGCGTGGCTGTTCGACCTCAAGCCCGCCCTGGGCGCCACCCGCTTCCCGTGGGAGGCACCTCCGGCCGGCGGGAGCAGCGGCCTGGTGGATCCCACACGCCTGTAGACCCGCCTGCGGGAGAGGCCCGTCCGCGGGGCAGTGGCCCGAGCACAGGGCATTGACGTGTCCGCGGAGGCGCCGGACGGCCGACCGCGTCCCGTCCCAGGGGAATTGGAGCGTCCCTGGGGCGGGTCGCGCCGTCGGTCCCGGCACCGGACGTCGCGGAGCCCGGCACCACGAGGTGGTGCCGTGATTCTCTTGGTTC
>NZ_JBHXQY010000182.1:0-4910 GCF_042716955.1 Nocardiopsis sp. NPDC058631
GGGTTGGCTCGTTCCTCGCGAACCCGCCTTCGGCACCTCCAGAACCCCGCGGGCACCCGGGCTGTGCCTTCTTTGGGCCTCCGCTTCGCTTCGGCCCGGGCCCGGATGCCTGTTAGCGCGGGAACCTTCGGTGCCTGCGGCGGGTTGGCTCGTTCCTCGCGAACCCGCCTTCGGCACCTCCAGAACCCCGCGGGCACCCGGGCTGTGCTCCTGCTGGCCGGCCTCGTGGCGGTCTCCCCCGTCGCGACCGGGGTCTACCCCGCCCCCGCCGAGATCCCCCTCGGCGTGGTCACGGCCGCGCGTGGCGGGGCGTTCTTCTACTGCCTTCCGCACCGCACCCCCGCGGCCATGGACGGCACAGGCAACGCCCACCTGGCCGGACTGGACGAGCCGACGGCGGCCCTGGACATCCGGCACCAGGAACTCGTGCTGTCCATCGCGCGTCAGATCTCGGAGGACGGCGGGGCGGTTATCGTGGTCCTGCACGATTTGGGGCTTGCGGCAGCCTACGCCCATCGTGTGGCGATACTCTCCGGAGGGCGGGTCGCCGCGCAGGGAGCCCCCGCCGACGTGTTCACCACGTCCCTGCTGAGCACCGTCTACCAGCACGAGGTCGAAGTCCTGCCGCACCCGCGTACCGGGGTCCCGCTGGTCGTGCCCCTCCGGTAGGTGTCCGGCGCACACGAGAGCGTCCACAGGAGTAGGTCGTATTGGTGTCCACAACTGAACGGCAGTCACACGAAGAGCCCCCGTACGAGCGCGGGGAGGGACGTCGTCGGGCCTCGGGAGGCCGGCGCCGTCGGGCGCCCCGGCGCCGGGCCACATCGGGAGACGTCGTGCGCGGGCTCGTCCGGTTCGTCGGCGAGGTCCTCCTGACGGCCGGGCTGCTCATGCTCTTCTACGCGGGGTACGAGGTCTACGGCTCCCAGTGGGAGACCGACCGCGAGCAGCAGGGCCTGGCGGACGGGCTGGACGAGGCGTGGGCGGCCACGACGGAAGAGGCCGGGCCGGACTCCGAACCGCTGCCCGGCAGCGCCGACAGCCGTCTCTACGTCCCGAGCCTCGACCTGGACTGGGTGGTGGTCAACGGCACCACCCCGGACGACATCCTCTACAGCCCGGGCCACTACACCGACTACCCCAGCAGCGCCGGCGGCGCGGGCAACTACGCGATCGCCGCGCACCGCACCCCGGGACTGTTCTGGGACATGGACCTGCTGGAGAACGGTGACGAACTCGTACTGGAGGACGGCGAGAACTTCTACACGTACGAGGTCTTCCAGGAGGAGACGGTCCTGCCCACCGACGTGTGGGTGATCGAGCCGGACCCGTTCGACGACGTCGAGGGGGCGGGTGAGGGCGACCCCGAGCGGTCCCTGATCACACTCACCACCTGCGCGCCGAAGCTGAACAACACGCACCGGCTCATCGTCTGGGGTGAACTGGTGGAGACCACGCCCAAGTCCGAGGGGATGCCCGAGTCGATCGCGCACATGGCCCCCGACTCCGACGCGGCCGAGTAGGGGTAACGCGAATGTACGGTCTGATCTGGCGCATCCTGCCCGGCCCGTGGGCCTCCAAGTTCATCATGGCGGTCGGCCTGCTGATCGGCGCCGCGGCACTGCTGTGGTTCTTCGCCTTTCCGGCGCTCTCTCCGCACATGCCGTTCAACGACGGCGCCGTCGACACCCAGGGTGTCGGGGCGGGCGGTGGGGGCGGCACCGGCGGGGAGGCGGTCACCGGTGAGGTTTCCGAAGACCCTGGGGCCGAAGGGCTTCCCGGTGAGGAAGGGGCTTCTTAGCGGGCGGCATCCGGGGGCGGGCGCCGCACGGCTTCAGCCCCCGGTCCCGTGCCGGCCGGGGCGGCGGGGAGCGCGCGAACGGAGCGGGTGTGTGGGCGGCACCACTGGCGGGGCTCCCGGTCCGGTCCGCCACGCCCGCTAACCTCTAGCAGGTGAGCAACGGGGGACGGTTCTGAGAATGACGGTGACGCAGACCACTACCGAGGACCGCCTGCGCGGGCTCCGCGCTTGGCAGCGGGAGGCGTTCGAGGAGTACTTCCGGCGGGATCCACGCGACTTCCTCGCCGTGGCGACCCCGGGCGCGGGCAAGACGACCTTCGCGCTCACGCTGGTCACCGAACTCCTCCACCGGCACGCCGTGCGGGCCATCACCATCGTGTGCCCCACCGAGCACCTCAAGAAGCAGTGGGCCGAGGCGGCCGCCCGGTTCGGCATCGCCATCGACCCCGACTTCAAGAACGGCCAGGGCGCGCTGGGCCGGCAGTACATCGGGGTGGCCGTCACCTACGCGCAGGTCGCCGCGCACCCCATGCTGCACCGCAACCGCACCGAGGCGCGCAAGACCCTCGTGATCTTCGACGAGGTCCACCACGCCGGCGACGCCCTGTCCTGGGGCGACGCGGCGCGTGAGGCCTTCGATCCGGCGACCAGGCGGCTCTCGCTCACCGGAACCCCGTTCCGCTCCGACATCAACCCCATCCCCTTCGTGGACTACGTCCCCGACGCGGCCGGGGTGCGCCGCTGCTCGTGGGACTACAACTACGGGTACGGCCCCGCACTGGAGGACGGGGTCGTGCGTCCCGTCATCTTCATGGCCTACTCCGGGGAGATGCGCTGGCGCACCCGCGCGGGTGACGAACTCGCGGCCAGACTGGGGGAACCCCTCACGCAGGACGCCCTCTCCCAGGCGTGGCGCGCCGCGCTGGACCCCAAGGGCGACTGGATCAAGCGTGTGCTCCATGCCGCGGACCGGCGCCTGACCGAGGTCCGCAAGACGCACCCCGACGCGGGGGCCCTGGTCATCGCCAGCGACCACGAGAACGCCCGCGCCTACTCGCGCATCATCCGGCAGATCACCGGCAAGGGTGCCACTGTGGTGCTCTCCGACGACCCCACGGCCTCCCGGAAGATCTCCCGGTTCGCCGTCGGCGACGACCGGTGGATGGTGGCCGTGCGCATGGTGTCGGAGGGGGTGGACGTTCCCCGGCTGATGGTCGGCGTGTACGCCACCTCCACCAGTACCGCACTCTTCTTCGCCCAGGCCATCGGCCGTTTCGTGCGGGTGCGCCAGCGGGGCGAGGTGGCGTCGGTCTTCCTGCCCTCGGTCCCGACCCTGCTGGAGTACGCGGGTGAGATGGAGCGCGAGCGCGACCACGTACTGGACAAGCCACCGCCCGGGGACGACGAGTACCCGGAGGACGACCTCCTCAAGGAGGCCAACCGGAAGCGCGACAGCCCCGACGCGGGGGAGGAGCTCCCGTTCGAGACGATGGAGTCGGCGGCCGAGTTCGACCGCGCCCTCTACGACGGAGCCGAGTACGGCGGCGTCCCGGGCTCCTCGGAGGAGGAGGACTTCCTGGGGCTTCCTGGTCTGCTCGATCCGCAGCAGGTCTCCCAGCTCCTGCGCAAGCGCAAGGCCGATATCCGGGCCGGTGAGCGCAAGGCGAAGAAGGACGACCCCGCCGAGGAGGAGGGGCCCACCCATGAGGTGGTGGCGGACCTGCGCCGTGAGCTCAGCGGGCTGGTGGGCGCCTGGCACCACCGGACGGGCAAACCGCACGGGGTCATCCACAACGAGCTGCGCCGCGCGTGCGGCGGGCCCCCGGTCGCGCAGGCGTCCCCGCCCCAGATCCGCGAGCGGATCGCCAAGCTCCGTACTTGGGCGGTCGGCGGCAAGTAGTCCCGGGACCGGATCCCCGAACCGGGCAAATACTTCGCAAGTGTGCGCACGTCTACCAAGCTGATCGTAATCACGTAATTACAGTCAGTGATGTGATTCGACGAAACGCTCGCGGTGGCTCAGCCGCGCTCTGGACCGGACTGCTGATGTGCGGCTTCGCCCTGACCGGAACGGTCGTGGGCCTGCCGCCCGACCAGGCCGGGGCAGTGTCCGCCCCCGCCGAGGGGGAGGTGGGCACCTCCTCGGAGGAGTGCGCGCCCGGCCCGGCGGCACGGGTGAGTGACCCCGAGGCCGCGGTCACCGACGGCGGTGAGCTCACCCCCCGGCAGGCCTCCGAGTACGACAGGCAGTTCCGCGAGGCGATCCTGCCCCTGCGCGGCCAGGAGATCCAGCCGCCCCGGGCCGTGCCGGTCGTGGTGCACGTCATCTCCGCGGAGGACGGCCGGGGCAACGTACCGGCCGCGCGCATCCGAGAGCAGATCAAGGTCCTCAACACCGCCTACCGGGGCGGTTACGCGGCCGAGGCCGCCGACACCGGCTTCAGCTTCCACCTGTCCGAGGTCACCCGGACGGTGGACGACACCTGGTTCACCCGGTTCGACGAGTACCGCGACACGATCCGCGCCGAACTGCGCCAGGGCGACGCCGGGACGCTCAACGTCTACACCGCGGACCTGGGATCGGGGCTGCTCGGGTACTCGACCTTCCCCCAGGACTACGAGTCGGCCCCCGAACAGGACGGGGTCGTGATCGCCCACGACACCCTGCCCGGCGGTGGCCGCGAGGGCTTCGACCTCGGGCACACGGGCACCCACGAGGTCGGCCACTGGCTGGGGCTGTTCCACACGTTCCAGAACGGGTGCAGCGCGCCCGGTGACTACGTGGACGACACCCCCTACGAGCGCGAGGCCGCCTCCGGTTGCCCCGAGGGCCGGGACTCCTGCCCCCGCAGGGCGGGCGACGACCCCGTCACCAACTTCATGAACTACAGCGACGACGGCTGCATGAACCAGTTCACGGAGGGGCAGGCCACCCGCATCGCGGAGCACTGGGCGGCCTTCCGCTCCTGACGGACGCAGCAGGACGCCGTGTACAGGGCCCCGGGGCGAAGAAGCGGATGCTGTTGGTTAATTCCGGGTTCTGGCCCCATGTGACGCCGTTCTCCATGACCCTTGGTCGTGGAGAACGGCGTTGTCGTATGGGATGGGT
>NZ_JBHXQY010000183.1:0-4767 GCF_042716955.1 Nocardiopsis sp. NPDC058631
CGGTGGTGGGGGGGGGGGGGGGGGGGCCGCCCGGGGGCGGCCGGGTCCGCCGGGCGGCCGCCGGGCCGGTCACCGGGGCGACCGCCCTGCTTGCCTGCTCCGTTCGGGGTGTGCCCGGCGGGTCAGCCCACGCCGTGCACGATGCGCTCCGCCAACTTCTCGTCCGGCCGGATCTCCCCCGACAGGATCTGCTCCGCGTAGTGGCAGGCCACCCGGTGGGTACTGCCCTCGGCTGTGCCCCGCACCGGGCGCAGCTCGGGGCGCTCGGAGTCGCACAACTCCTCCTGCCGCCACGGGCAGCGGGTGTGGAAGCGGCAGCCCGTCGGCGGGTTCGCGGGCGAGGGCAGGTCGCCTGCGAGCAGGATGCGCTCGCGGGAGTCCTCCACCTCCGGGTCCGGCACCGGCACCGCCGACATCAGCGACCGCGTGTACGGGTGCATCGGCGTCTCGTACAGTTCGTCGCTGGACGCCTCCTCCACCAGCGCCCCCAGGTACATCACCCCCACCACGTCGCTGACGTGGCGGACCACCGCCAGGTCGTGGGCGATCACCAGGTAGGTGAGTCCGAGCTCCTTCTGGAGGCTCTCCAACAGGTTGAGGACCTGCGCCTGGATCGACACGTCCAGCGCGGACACCGGCTCGTCGCAGATGATGAGGTCGGGTTCGAGCACCAGCGCCCGGGCGATACCGATGCGCTGCCGTTGACCGCCCGAGAACTCGTGCGGGTACCGGGTGAGCGCCTTCGCGGACAGCCCCACCCTCTCCAGGGCGTCCACGACCCGGCGCTGCTGGTCCTCCAGGACCAGCTTCCGCCTCTCGGAACGCCCCCGGGTCTCCCCCGCCCCCTCGCCGCCGTCGTCGGGGCCGCCGATCCCGTGGGTCTGCAACCCCTCCAGGAGGATGGAGCCGATGTTCTGCCTGGGGTTGAGGCTGCCCAGGGGGTCCTGGAACACCATCTGGAGGTTCTTGCGCTCACGGCGCATCGACTCGGTGTCCAGGCCGGCCAGGTCGCGCCCGCCGAACAGCACCTCCCCCTCGGTGATGTCGACCAGCCGCAGCACGGCACGGCCCAGCGTGGTCTTGCCGCAGCCGGACTCGCCCACCAGGCCGTAGGTCTGGCCCTCCTGGATCTGCAGGCTGACGCCGTCGACCGCGCGGACGTGGCCGATCGTGCGGTCGAAGAGCACCCCCCGTCTGATCGGGAAGTGGACCTTGAGGTCGTTGATCCGCAGCAGGCTCATCCCTGCGCCTCCTCGTCGTCGCCGACCACGGCCGGGCTCTCCAGTACCGTCCGGTCCACCACGTCCGCGTGCCGGACGGGGTTCACGCACCGGTGCGCGTGCGCGGCGGCGGAGCCGCTCCCGGCCTCCCCGCCCACCGTGACCAGTTGCGGCGGCCCCTGGAGGCACTCCAACGTGTAGTGGTCGCACCGGGGCGCGAACGCGCACCCGTCCGTCCAGGCGATGTTGTCGTTGACCGAGCCCCGGATGGGGGTGAGCGCCTCGCCCCGGGGGGCGTCCAACCGGGGGATGGAGCCCAGCAGGCCGACGGTGTAGGGATGGGTCGGGTCGGCGAACAGCGGCGCGCGCTGCGCCGTCTCCACCGCCCGCCCCGCGTAGAGGACGTTGATGTCGTCGCACAGGCCCGCGACGACGCCCAGGTCGTGGGTGATCATCAGCAGGGCGGTGCCCTCCTCCGTGACCAGGTCCTTGAGCAGCTCCAGGATCTGCGCCTGGATGGTGACGTCCAGGGCGGTGGTGGGCTCGTCCGCGATCATCAGCCGGGGACGGCAGGCCACCGCCATGGCGATCAGCGCCCGTTGGCGCATACCACCGGACAGCTGGTGGGGGTACTCGCGGAGCCTGCGCGTCGGGTCGGGGATGCCCACCCGGTACAGCAGGTCTGCGGCCTCCTTCGAGGCCTTGGAGCCGCGCAACCCCCGGTGGCGCTTGAGGATCTCGGTGACCTGGCGGCCGATGGGCACCACGGGGTTGAGGGAGCTGAGCGGGTCCTGGAAGATCATCGCCATCTGGGACCCGCGCAGGTCGCGCATGCGTCTGTGCGGAAGCTTCAGGAGGTCGGCCTCCCCGTCGGGCAGCCGCATCACGGCACTGCCCCCGACGCGCACCCCCCGGTCGGGGAGCAGGCCCATCAGGGCGAGGGAGGTGACGCTCTTGCCGCAGCCGGACTCGCCGACCAGGCCGGTGACCCGGCCCTCCTCCAGGGTGAAGGACACCCCGTCCACGGCCCGCACCTCGTCGGAGTCGGAACCGCGCCCGCGGAACACCACGGACAGCTCGTCCACCGCCAACAGCGGCGTGCTGGAACTCATGGTCACTTCCTCAGCTTCGGGTCGAGCGCTTCCCGCATCGCCTCACCCAGCAGGGTGAAGCCCAGGGCGGTGACGATGATGCCCAGGGCCGGGTACACGGCCAGCTGCGGAGCGCTGGACAGGAAGCGCTGGGCGTCGGCGAGCATCGTCCCCCACTCGGGGAAGGCGGGGTCGGGGTTGCCCAGGCCCAGGTAGGACAGGGCCGCCGCGTCGATGATGGCGGTGGCCAGGGTCAGGGTGGACTGCACGATCACCGGGCCCAGCGAGTTCGGCAGGATGTGCGTGAGCGCGATCCTGCGCTTGCGCACGCCCAGCGCACGTGCGGCCAGGACGTAGTCGCGGTTGCCCTGGGAGATCATCGCGCCGCGCAGGAGGCGGGCGAAGATCGGGATCTGCGCGACGCCGACGGCGATCATGACCGTGGTCAGGCTCGGCCCGACGAGGGCGGCGACGGTGACCGCGAGGAGCAGCGTGGGCAGCGCCAGCATCATGTCGATGACGCGCATCACCGCGTTGTCGAGCTGGCGCCCCCAGCGCCCGCCCAGGACGGACGCGGCTCCGGCGGCGCCCCCCAGGACGGCGCCGACACCGAACCCGACCAGGGTGGCGACCACCCCGACCAGGAGTGTCTGGCGCGCGCCGACGACCATGCGGGAGAACTGGTCGCGGCCGAGGTTGTCCAGGCCCAGCCAGTTCTCCCCGCGCGGCCCGACGAAGATGTTCTGGTTCGGGAACACCTCGTCGCCCCAGGCCTGCGAGGTGGGCGGGTAGGGGGCGATGAGCGGTGAGAGCAGGGCGACCGCGACGAACACCGTGACGATGACGGCGCCGGTGATCGCCATGGGGCTGCGGCGCATGCGCGCGAAGGCGGTACGCCAGATCCCCGACCCGTGGCTGCTCTCGTCGCGTTCGCCCATGAGCTCGGCGAGGCGGTCGATCCGGGCGGCCTTGCGCCCCAGGAGCGAGCCCTTGGCGTCCGACGCGTCCTCGGCCCGGGCCGGGTTCTGGGAGCTCGGTGTCGTTGGCATCACTGGGCCCGCACTCTCGGGTCGAGGAGGCTGTAGGAGATGTCCACCAGGAGGTTGATGAACACGTACATGGTCGCGATGAGCAGGATGAACCCGGTGAGGACCGGGTAGTCACGGGTCTGCGTGGCCGCGTACACGAACGATCCGATCCCGGGGAACGCGAAGACGCTCTCCGTGAGCACCGCTCCGGCGAACAGGCTTCCGGTGAGCAGGCCGATGGAGGTGACCACGGGGAGCATGGCGTTGCGCATGACGTGGCGGGTCCGCACGGTGTTGCGGTGCAGGCCCTTGGCGTTGGCGGTGCGGACGTAGTCCTCCTCCAGCACCTCCAGGACGCTGGCACGGGTCATGCGGACGATCACCGCGAGCGGGATCGAGGCCAGCGCGAGCCCGGGGAGCACCAGGTGCGCGAGGGCGTCACCCACCACGTCGAACTCCCCGGTGCGCAGCCCGTCCAGGACGGCGAACCCGGTGAGGTCGGTGCGGTTGATGCCCGGGGAGAGGCGGAACGCGGACGGGAACCAGCCCAGGTGCTCGGCGAAGACGACCTTCAGGAGGAAGGCGAGGAAGAACACCGGGGTGCAGATGCCGAGGAGGGAGCCGCCGACGGCGGCGAAGTCCAGGACGGTACCGCGTCTGCGCGCGGCCAGGTAGCCGAGCGGGATGCCGACCGCGGTCGCGATGACCATGGCGGTGACGGCCAGTTCGAACGTGGCCGGAAAGCGGGTGAAGAATTCTTCGAGGACCGGTCGGCCGGTCTGGAGGGAGGTGCCCAGGTCTCCCTGGAGGATGCGGCGCAGGAAGGCCAGGTACTGAACCGTGATCGGCTCTTCCAGGCCCAGGGAGCTCCGCAGTTGGGCTCTTTGTTCGGAGGTCGCGTCGTCGGGGAGGAGGGCGTACTCGGGTCCGCCCGGCAGCCGTTGCAGCCAGACGAACAACAGGATCGACAGGCCGCCCAGTGTCGGGATCAGCTGAAGGAGACGCCTGACGATGAATCGCAGCACCTTCGCCGCCTTTCGCCAGTGTGGGAACGATGGACGCGAAGCGTCCCCGCCGGGGTGTGGCGGGGGTTCGGTTGTACGGGTGTCGCGGTCGGCGCGGATCCGCGCGGTCCGCGCGGTCGGGGGCGCGGCGGCCGGTGGAGTTGGTGCCCGTGCTCGGGGGTGCCCGCCGCCGGCGGTGCCGGCGGCCGCGCGGCCCCACGGGCTCTCGTGGGGCACTCCCCCCTGGTCGGCCGGATCGGTACCGGCCGGCACGGTCCGGGGCGGGGCCTCGGACGGGGCGCGGGCCCGACCGGCCGGTGACGGCCCTCCGGCCGGGTGATCCCGCCACGGCCGTCGGACGTCCACCAGGCTTCCTCTCGCCGCGCCTCTGCGCTCGTGAAGCACAACCAGGCTGAACTTCGCA
>NZ_JBHXQY010000184.1:0-4690 GCF_042716955.1 Nocardiopsis sp. NPDC058631
ACTCCGGCGGGGTCGCGGCGGCCCGCAGGAACGCGTCGGCGAACACCGCGCACGTCGGGCGCGTCAGTGTCGCGGGACAGGCCGCGTCCTTCGACCGGCACCACGGCGCAGCAGCGCTGCCCGCGACACCCGGGACCCGTCCGGCACGTCGCCGGTGGCGCCGACCGGGACGAGCTCCACCGAGCGGAGATCCCCACGAGGCGTGCGCCGCACCGGTGCCGGTGAACGACCGTCCGGCCCGGCCGACGGGAACGGGACCCCCGGGTGGTAGAACTACCGCGTACCCGGGGTGAGCCGGTCGGTCGACGCGGCCGGCCGCGCCCCGCACCGACCGGCCCCGGGAGGGCACCCGTGAGTGACGACCTGTCCGTGAGCGTGGACGGCCACGTCGGCGTCCTGGAGTTCCGGCGCCCGCCCCACAACCACTTCGACCTGACGCTCCTCCGCGACCTCGGGGACGCCGCGGCCGAACTGGCACACACACGCGGGTGCCGCGCCATCGTCCTGTGCTCCGAGGGCAGGCACTTCTGCGCCGGGGTGGACTTCGGCGGCGAGGGTGTCGGCCCCGACCCGGACGCCTCACTGAAGGCCATCTACGCCGAGGGACTGCGCCTGTTCTCCGTCCCCGTGCCCGTGGTCGCCGCAGTGCAGGGCGCGGCCGTGGGAGGCGGCCTCGGGGTGGCGTGCGCCGCCGACTTCCGCGTCGCCGCGCCCTCGACCAGGTTCCACGCCAACTTCGGCGTGCTCGGCATCCACCAGGGGTTCGGCCTCAGCGCCTCCCTGCCCCGCATCATCGGGGCCCAGGGCGCCGCCGAGATGCTGTACACCGCGCGACGGGTCACCGGGGAGAGGGCACTCGCCCTCGGCCTCGCCGACCGGCTGGTCGAGGACGGCCAGGTGCAAAAGGCCGCCGTGGAGCTCGCGCACGAGATCGCCGTCAGCGCCCCGCTGGCCGTGCGATCGATGAGGGAGACCCTGCGCGCCGGGTACCTGGACGAGGTCCGGGCGGCCATGGAACGCGAGGTCACCGAGCAGACGCGGCTGCTGGCGACCCGCGACAGCGCGGCCGGTATCGAGGCGTCCCTGACGCGGACCGCACCCGTCTTCACCGGGAGGTAGAACCCGCCGCGGGTCGCGGACGGCTACCCTGGCGTGCCATGCGCCTGCTCATCATCTCCGACACCCATCTGCCCAAGCGCGCCCGCGACCTGCCACCGCAGGTGTGGGCGCAGGTCGAGCGTGCCGACGCGGTGATCCACGCGGGGGACTGGTGCGTCCCCGGCGCGCTGGACGCCCTGGAGGAGCGTGCCGCGCGGGTCGTGGGCGTGTACGGCAACAACGACGGCCCCGAACTGCGGGAGCGCCTCCCCGAGGTGGCACGGGAGACTCTCGGCGGTGTCCGGTTCGCGGTCGTCCACGAGACGGGGCAGGCGCCGGGGCGGGAGAAGCGGTGCGCCGAGCGCTTCCCCGACACGGACGTCCTCGTCTTCGGCCACTCCCACATCCCCTGGGACACGAGCGCCGGCAGCGGGCTGCGGCTGCTCAACCCGGGGTCGCCCACGGACCGCCGCCGCCAGCCGCACCACACCTACATGACGGTCGAGGCCGCGGACGGGGTCCTGGCCGGCGTCCGGCTGCACCGCATCGGGTCCGCCTGAGCCGGGCCTGCCCGACCGGGCCCGTGGGGCGCGGTGATCCTGTACCCGTGGCCGGTGCCGGCGCGGTGGACCCTTCCGTCAGTCCACCGCGGGCTCGGTGGCGCGGAGCAGGCGCAGCTGCCCGATCTCGGCGGCGTTCTTCATCAGCTCGGCGTTGACCCAGGCCGTCGTGTGCGCGACGGTCAGTCCGGAGCCGGACGGCCAGGGGAAGGGCGCGGGCGCGTCCAGACCGTCCGCTGTCAGCCCTTCCAACACCTCCAGCCACTCCGAGCGCAGGCCGCGCAGCCACGCGACCGCCTCGTCCGCGCCGGGCCAGACCACCTCCTCCCGCTCACGCGGGGTGCGCCCCCGCAGGTGGTCGAGGGTCACCGACCACCACCAGCCGATGTGCCAGCTGACCCAGGCGGCGGTGGGCGCGGGCACGGGGTCGGGTTCGGTGTCCGCCCAGTCCGGGACCCACACGCCGTCCTCCCCGGGCCGGACGGTCCAGCAGAGGGGACCGGGCTCCCAGAGGAAGTCGCCGGGCTCCAGGCGCTCCAGGTGGTACTCGAACAACGACCAGGTGAGGTCGAACTGCCAGCGCAGCAGTTCGCGGGGTGTCTCGGGCATGGGGACACCCTGGCACAGGACCCCCGCCGGACCGAAGCGCTTTTCCGCTGCCGGGCTTCGAGGCCGGACCGCAGCGCCGGACAGGGGCTGTGACCGCGCGTACCGGCACCGCGGCCCGGGGCGGTGACCGACCCGGACCGACCTCGCACGGACGACCTGGAATGCCAGATAAAGACACCGAGGGCCACATGGTGGATGCTTTGGGTAGTTGCCCGGGTAGAACCCCAGCGGGCCCGACACCCGGAGCCCGGGCCTGCCCGCCCAGGCCGCCAGACACCCCGAAGGCGCTGAGGAGGCGTCCCCTCCCCCCAAAGCGTCTTCGGGGCCTTTCTGCCACCGCCGCCCCACCCCCTCGCGGCAGTGCCGCCGGACCGGACCGACTTCCGGCTTGCGGTTGGCGTAACGTCAACTCCTCACGTCGTCCACGGGCCGGACGGAGCTGACCAGGCCGAGCCCGACCTGCGGGACGTCCGGCCCCGCGAGATCGGGCACGGCGGTCCGTCCTGTGGGGGAACTGGGCCGGGAGAGACGGAGCAGGGGAGCGGGGGACGGATGCGGATCGCGGTGACCGAGGCCGATGACGCGCCGATGGTCCGGTTCCGGTGCGCGGCCGGATCGGCCATCGGCCGTTGGGAGGGACCCGAGCCGCCCGGGATCGGGGAGCACGATGTCGAACTGGACATCCCCGAGACGGTCGAGTTCGGTTCCTGTGAACCCGGCCGCGACCGGGTCGAGGACGTTCCGGATGGTTCTGGGGCGGTCCTGGTCGCGGGGCGCGTCGAGGAGGTCGGCGACGGCCCGGACACTGTCGTGGTCCTGCGGGTGGGCGGCGGGCTGCTCCTTGTCGAGGCGGGCGACCCCAGGCCCTCCGCCGGGGCCTGGGTCCGCCTCACCGCCGCGGAGCTCCACCTCTACCCCACGCATGTGTAGTGGGCCTCAGCTCACGGCCTGCCTGACCAGGGCGGCCACCGCCTCCTCGGCCTCCCCGGACAACGCGGTCAGCGCGTACGAGGTCGGCCACAGGCCGCCGGGATCGTCGAGGTTCGCCTCGGTGGTGAATCCGAACGACGAGTAGCGCTCCTTGTCCGCCTGCCCGCTGCGGAAGAAGCAGACCACCTTTCCCTTCCTGGCGTAGGCCGGCTGCCCGTACCACAGCTTCGGCGCCAGCTCCGGTGCGTTGGCGGTGACGATGGCGTGGACGCGTTCGGCCACCGCGCGGTCGGACGCCTCCATCTCGGCGATCTTCGACAGCACGTCGAGTTCTGCGGTGGCGGCCTTGCTGCCGCGACCGCGACCCGACTCCCTCCTCAGCTCGGCCGCGCGTTCCCTCATGGCGGCACGCTCCTGCTCGGAGAAACCCTGCGACTCCCCGTTGCCCTTCCCCGCGGCGTCCGTGCCCATGGTCGACACCCTCCTGTTCGTGACCGGTGTGATGTGTCCGTCACGTTAGCCCCGCCGGGCTCCCGGGGCTTCTCGATTCGTGACCGCCGCCCCCGGGCGCGGCGTGGGACCATGGGGCCCATGGCTGACAGGGATGTGCACAAGCAGCGGTTGCGTGACATCGCGGTCATCCGCCGTGTCCGCGACCGGATCGATCGCGAGTACGCCGAGCCGCTCAACCTCGAAGCGCTGGCGCGCGGGGCGCACATGTCGGTCGGGCACCTGAGCAGGGAGTTCCGCCGCGTCTACGGGGAGTCGCCGTACTCGTACCTGATGACCCGGCGGATCGAACGGGCGATGACGCTGCTGCGCCGCGGCGACCTCAGCGTCACCGAGGTCTGCTTCGCGGTGGGCTCGTCCTCGCTGGGGACGTTCAGCACGCGGTTCACCGAACTGGTCGGTGTGCCGCCGAGCGTCTACCGCCGCGACCACTCGCAGGCGGCGGCGGGCATCCCGCCCTGTCTTGCCAAACAGGTGACCAGACCGGTCAGGAATCAAGAAGCGCGCACCACCTAGTGGTCCCTAGCGTGAGGGGCATGAACCTCACCATTCACTACGCCTTCCTGCCGCACACCGACGCCGAGGCCGCCCTGGCCTTCTACCGCGACACCCTCGGGTTCGAGGTCCGCAACGACGTCGGCTACGAGGACATGCGCTGGATCACCGTCGGGCCGGTCGGGCAGCCCGGAACCTCCATCGTGTTGCACCCGCCGGCCGCCGACCCCGGCGTGACCGAGGACGAGCGCCGCACCATCCTGGAGCTGATCGCCAAGGGTTCCTACGCCGCGATCACCCTGGCCAGCGACGACCTCGACGGCCTCTTCCAGCGTCTGGAGGCCGCGGACGCGGATGTGGTCCAGGAGCCCGTCGACCAGGACTACGGGGTCCGCGACTGCGCCTTCCGCGACCCGGCCGGCAACCTCATCCGTATCAACCAGCTCACCTGACCGTGGCCGCCCGGGCCGGCCGCCACCGGCCCTGGC
>NZ_JBHXQY010000185.1:0-4268 GCF_042716955.1 Nocardiopsis sp. NPDC058631
TCGGCGCGGAGCTCACCTCCTCGGAGGAGGTCGTCCCCATGCTCAGCAACACCGCCCTGGTGGTCTTCGCGGTGATGAGCGTCATCCTCCTGACCTGTCCGCCGACCAGGGTGCCCGACAGCTCCTTGTGCAGTCGGTTGCTGGGGTCGTTCAGGCCGGCGATCTCCACCTGCACGCCGTGCTTGCGGAAGTGCTCGGTGACCTGGTCCAGCGCGGCCACCGCGGAGGAGTCCCACACGTGGGCGCCGGACATGTCCACCACGACCTTCTTCAGGTCGGGCTCGGTGTAGTCGAACCGGTTGACGAGTTCGCCGGTGGAGGCGAAGAACAGCTCACCGTGGACCGAGTACACGCGGGTGCCGCCCTCGGGGTCCAGCACGCTGGTCAGGTCGGCGTGTACCGCGGCCTTGCGGGCGAAGAGCACCATGGACACGATCACGCCCACGATCACTCCGAGCGCCAGGTTGTGGGTGTAGACCACCACCGCGACGGTGACGACCATGACCAGGGTCTCGGTCCAGGGCATGCGCTTGAGCGTGGCGGGGGCGATGCTGTGCCAGTCGAAGGTCACCGCGGCCACGAAGATCATCACCGCGACCAGGGCAGCCATGGGGATCATGCCCACGATGTCGCCCAGGCCCACGCACAGGATGAGCAGGAACACTCCGGCGAGGAAGGTCGAGATGCGGGTGCGGGCGCCGGACTTGATGTTGATCATGGTCTGGCCGATCATCGCGCAGCTGGCCATGCCGCCGAAGAAGCCGACCAGCACGTTGGCGATGCCCTGCCCGCGAGCCTCGCGGGCGTGGTCCGAGGACGTCTCGGTCTGGTCGTCGACGACCTTGGCGGTCATCAGCGACTCCATCAGACCCACCAGGGCCAGGGTCAGGGCGTAGGGCGCGATGAGGGTGAGGGTGTCCAGGGTGAAGGGCACGTCCGGGATCAGCGGCAACGGAACGGTCTGGGGGAGTTCGCCCTCGTCGCCGACGGTTCGGGTGGAGATGCCCATCGCCACGGTGGCGACGGTGAGCACGACGATGGCGACCAGCGGGGCGGGCACCAGCTTGGTCAGGTAGGGCAGGCCGAAGATGATGCCCAGGCCGATGGCGACCATGACGTAGATGGGGATGTCGAAACTGGTCAGATACGGCATCTGGGACAGGAAGATGAGGATGGCCAGGGCGTTGATGAACCCGGTCATGACGCTGGGCGGTACGAACCGCATGAGCTTGGCGACGCCGGCCAGGCCCAGGGCGATCTGGATGAGCCCGGCCAGGATCGTGGCGGCGATGAGGTAGTCGACGCCGTACTCGATCGACAGCGGTGCGACCACCAGGGCCATGGCGCCGGTGGCGGCGGAGATCATCGCGGGGCGCCCGCCCAGGAAGGCGATGGACACGGCCATGATGAAGGAGGCGTACAGGCCCACGCGGGGGTCGACCCCCGCGATGAGGGAGAAGGCGATCGCCTCGGGGATCAGTGCCAGCGCCACGACCAGGCCGGCCAGCACGTCGGCGCGCAGCTGTGCGGCGGCGGGGATCTTGGACATCAGAGACCGAGAGGTCTTCACAGGCAGATTCATGGAACCCATCTGGTTCGGGCAGCCCACAACGAGGACCGCGATGTTCGGGTCGGGTGTTCGGCGACGGTGCGGTCGAACGCACTCGCGCTTTCGCGAGTCGGGGTGCGTTCGGACACCTGGATCCGGTGCGGCACTCGTGCTGCCCCGGACGCGGCCTCGTCGCCGCGGGCCCGGCCATGCCCCTGGGGCAGGCCGGGAAGAGTTCGGTCACCTCACGCTCTCGCGCGGCAAGCGACCTATAGAAAACTTACCCTTACGTGAGAGTACGAGTCACGTAGAGCGACTGAGACAACTGTCACAACAAAACGTGTTCGGCGATTTATCCAGATCAAGGCCGTGATATAGGTGGCAACCGCATTTCCGTCGCGATAACCCAAAGTGATTTTTTGGGTGTAATTCCGGCATGTTCACATCTGTTGCTCATCCGCGTGGCCCTGGCGGCGTCGACACGTCCGGGCGGCGCTGGAGCGGCCTGCGGGCGAAGCACACCGCGACCGCCACGAGGGCGCACAGGACGGCCAGTCCCATGACCCCCGGGCGGTAGGACCCCGTCCATCCGTGGGTCAGGGACAGCAGGATGGGCCCGACGGCGGTGGAGGCGACCGCGACGGACTGCGTCAACCCGCGCAGGGTGCCCAGGCTCGCCGTGCCGAAGTAGAAGGGCAGCGCGGCGCTCTCCACCGCGCGTGCGCCCGAGGCCGCCGCGCCCAGCGCCGCGCCGTAGAGCAGCGCGCCGAGCCCGGGGGAGACGAGGGGCAGTGTGACCAGTGCCAGGGCGTGCATGGCCATGGCCGCGCACATCAGCGCCTTGGGGGAGAGCCTGTCAGCGGCCGTCCCGAACAGCAGTGCCGCGCCCAGGCCCGCGACGGTCTGGGGCAGGAAGTTGGCTGCGGCCTGGGCGGGGGTGAGCCCCTGCTCGCCGAGTACGGAGATCTGGTGGAAGAACACGGCGGTGGAGACCAGGCCGCTGCACGCGATGGCCCCGGCCATCGCCCAGAACATCGAGGTCCGAACGATGGCGCGGAGCGGCCACGAGAGCGCTTCGGTTCCGTCCTGGCGCCCTTCGGGGGAGGTGGGGCCCTCCTGGGGGACGCGATGGACTCCGCGCAGCCCCCACCAGGCCAGAGGCAGGACGACGACCCAGATGAGCACCCCCTCCGCAACGAAGGTGTACCGCCAGTCCAGAACGGCGATCACACGCTCCGCGAGCAGGGGGAACAGGGAGATCCCGGCCGCGCCGAGAGAGCTGGTCAACCCCAGCAGGGTCCCGCGGTTGCGGGTCACCGAGATCGCGACGGCGGTGGTCGCGATCATGGTCATGCCGCCCTGGCCCAGGGCGCGTACCCCGACGAACCCGGCCGTCAGACCGACGAGCCCCTGCGCACCGGCCAGCAGGACGAGGAAGCCGCCGAAGCCCAGCGCCACGAGTGCGAGGACCCGCCGGACCCCGAAGCGGTCGACGGCACGGCCGATCCAGGGCAGCGCGAGAGCCCCGACGAGGGTTCCGACCATGTAGGCCAGGGAGACGGAGGAGCGGCTGACGTCGAGGTCGGTGATGACGTGGTCGACGAAGACCGCGATACCCGCGGTCTGGCCCGGACCACTCAGAGCCAGGACCAGCGCGGACGCCGCGACGATCCTGGGTGCGGACCGGCGCGGGGTGGATGTGTCGGTGGTGGACGGCGCGGAGGACAGCGCGACTCCTCGAAGACGGCGGGGGCTGGGCCGGTGTTCACGCGCACGACCATGCCGCGGCGCCGCGCGACACCCCTGGGAACAAGCGCCGGAGGACGGGTCAGTATTCCTCGACGCCTCCGGCCAGCAACGGCTCCATGAACAGTGCGGGGTGGTCGCGCTCGATGACCTTCAGGCGCCACTTGTTGTGCACCAGCACCAGGAGCTCGCCGTCGGAACGGCGCCGCAGCACCTCGGCCCCCGACAGGGCGTGCAGGACGGGCGCCGACTCGGCGTCGGTGCGCCTGGCCACGGAGTACTCCAGCGGCGAGGCCTCGATCGGGGCGCGGAACTCGTGCTCCATCCGGTGCTTGACCACGTCGAACTGGAGCGGGCCCACTGCCGCCAGCACCGGCGCCTGCTCGCCGCGCACGTCGGAGGTCAGTACCTGCACCACGCCCTCGGCGTCCATCTGGGCGATACCGCGCTGGAACTGCTTGTACTTGCCCGCGTCGACCGCCCGCGCCACCACGAAGTGCTCGGGGGCGAAGCTGGGGATCGGCGGGTACACCACCTTGGGGCCCTCGTAGAGGGTGTCGCCCACGGCCAGCGCCTGGGCGTTGACCAGCGCGATCACGTCGCCGGGGTAGGCGGTGTCGATGGTGGAGCGCTCGGAGCCGAACACCGCCTGGGAGTACTTGGTGGCGAAGGGGCGGCCGGTGGAGGCGTGGGTCAGGACCATGCCGCGGTCGAACCGGCCGGAACTGATGCGCAGGAACGCCATCCGGTCCCGGTGGTTCTTGTCCATGTTGGCCTGCATCTTGAACACCTGGCCGGAGAAGGGCTGTGTCACAGGACGTGGCTCACCCTTCTCGTCGGGCTTGGCGGACGGTGTCGGAGCCAGGTCGACGATCGTCTCCAGCAGCTGGCCGACGCCGAAGTTGGACAGCGCGGCGCCGAAGAGCACCGGGGAGGACTCCCCGGCCAGGAACGACTCGGGGTCGAAGTCGGC
>NZ_JBHXQY010000186.1:0-3819 GCF_042716955.1 Nocardiopsis sp. NPDC058631
GAACGAGCCAACCCGCCGCAGGCACCGAAGGTTCCCGCGTTGAGGGGCACCCGGGCCGAAGCGAAGCACGAAGGCCTTGGCACAGCGACTGTGCCAAGGCCTTTCGTATGGCGCCCGCCGTGTGGAGGCGACGTGGAGACGCTCTACTTCATCATCTCCTCGTACGCCTTCTTGCAGTCGGGGCACACGGGGAACTTCTTGGGGTCCCGGTTGGGGACCCAGACCTTGCCGCACAGGGCGATCACCGGGTCGCCGGTGACGGCACTCTCGGTGATCTTGTCCTTCTGCACGTAGTGGGCGAACCGCTCCCGGTCCCCACCGTCGTGGGAGATGTCCGGCTTGGTCTCGCTGTCAGGAAGGACCTTGTTGAGGATGTCCATCGCCATCGTGCCTCACACCTTTCGACGTCTGCGTTCCACGGTATAGGGTGCCGCGCCCACCACGGTGGGGTCTCAGTTCATGGTGGGATCGTCCGGGTAGGTGGACAGGAGCGCCAGTTGTCCGCCCTGGCGTCGGAGGACCCGCGACCACAGACCCTCGGGTGCCGTGGTGAACACGTCCGAGGCGACGGCGTCGACCACGAACCACGCGCCCTCGCCGATCTCCTCCTTGAGCTGGCCCGCGCTCCACCCGGCGTAGCCCGCGAACACGCGGAACGCGCCCAGGGCCGTGCCCAGCACCTGTGGGGGCCCGTCCAGGTCGACCACGCCGAGCCCGTCCAGTCCCAGTCCCGGGGCCAGACCCTCCAGCGGTGACCAGCCCGGCGGCGGTTCTCCCGCGCCGGTGACGCCCAGTGCTATGCCGGAGTCCTCCCCGACCGGGCCTCCCGAGAACATCACCGCCGGTTCGCTCGCGTAGGCGCCCCAGTCGGTGACGATCTCGTCCACGGCCGTGGCCAGGGGGCGGTTGAGGATCACCCCGAGGGTGCCGTCGCCCGTGTCGTCCACGACGAACACCACCGAGCGGCGGAAGGAGTCCTCCTGGAGGAGGGGGGCGGCCACCAGGAGCCGCCCGGTCATTGTCGACTGGTCCATGCTGCACCTCTACCCCGGAACAGCCGCCGTTCCGCCCGTGTTCCCAGGCCGTTACACGCCCGGGTCCACGGGCCCCTTCCCCGGGGAAGGCCCCTCCCCGGGTTACTCGCCCCGGTCCCGCAGCCCGCGCTGGGCGACCTCGCGCACCGCGGTCGCCACGTGGGTGGACAGGTCGGAGTGGAAGACGCTGGGGATGATGTAGTTCGGGCCCAGTTCGTCCTCGCTGACGACGTCGGCGAGGGCCTCGGCTGCGGCGACCATCATGTCCGAGGTGATGTGGTGGCTCTGTGCGTCGAGCAGCCCGCGGAAGAAGCCGGGGAAGACCAGGACGTTGTTGATCTGGTTCGGGTAGTCGCTGCGGCCCGTGGCGACGACGGAGGCGTGCAGGTGCGCGACCTCGGGGTCGACCTCCGGGTCGGGGTTGGCCAGCGCGAAGATGATCGAGTCGTCGTTCATCTCGGCGATGGCCTCGCCGTCGAGCAGGTTGGGGGCGGAGACGCCGATGAACACGTCCGCGCCGACGACGGCGCCCCTGAGGTCGCCGCTGTAGCCGGCGGGGTTGGTGTTCTCGGCGATCCACTGGAGGTTGGGGTCCAGGTCCTCGCGCCCGGTGTGCACGGCGCCGAGGACGTCGCTGACGATGACGTCGCGGGCTCCGGCGTGCATGAGGAGCTTGAGGATGGCGGTGCCGGCAGCGCCCGCGCCGGACATGGCGATGCGGACTTCGCTGAGCTTCTTGCCGACGACGCGCAGGGCGTTGCGCAGGGCGGCGAGGACGACGATGGCGGTGCCGTGCTGGTCGTCGTGGAAGACGGGGATGTCGAGCAGCTCACGCAGGCGGGCCTCGACCTCGAAGCAGCGGGGCGCGGAGATGTCCTCCAGGTTGATGCCGCCGAAGCCCGGGGCGATCACCTGGACGGTGCGGACGATCTCGTCCACGTCCTGGGTGTCCAGGGCGATGGGCCAGGCGTCGATGTCGGCGAAGCGTTTGAACAGGGCTGCCTTGCCCTCCATGACGGGCATGGCGGCCTCGGGGCCGATGTTGCCCAGGCCCAGGACCGCGGATCCGTCGGTGACGACCGCGACGCTGTTGCGCTTGATGGTCAGCCGTCGGGCGTCGTCCTTGTTGGCGGCGATGGCCTGGGAGACGCGCGCGACGCCGGGGGTGTAGGCCATGGAGAGCTCGTCGCGGTTGCGCAGCGGCACCTTCGACTTCATCTCGATCTTGCCGCCGAGGTGCATGAGGAAGGTCCGGTCGCTGACCTTGTGCACGATGACGCCCTCGATGGCGCCCAGGGCGTCGACAATGGCCTGTGCGTGCTCGGTGTCCCGGGCGGCGCACGTGACGTCGATGCGGATGCGCTCGTGCCCGGCAGCGGCCACGTCCAGCGCGGTGATCATGCCGCCCACCTGCTCCACGGCGTTGGTGAGGCTGCCGACGGCGCTTCCCCCAGCGTCCAGTTCGAGGCGGACGGTGATGGAGTACGAAACGCTGGGAAGGGTGGCCACGTGTTGCTCCTCGGCTCTTGCTCGGTGTTGTGCGTCCGTCGGGCACGCGGACGGCCCCTCCCCGGGACGCGCTCTGTCGGCATCGGGGGCCCTTCCACCGCGGGGCGGTACCGCGCTCACGCGGCCCGCCCGGGGGGGGCTCGGTGCGGTCGGCGCGTGCGCGGGGTGGCGCCCGCGTCCCGTCCTTGCGCGGGGCGAGGGTGTCCTGCGTGTCCGGTTCACGCGGCCTCCACCGTGGTGGCGGCCGCACGCGGACCTCGGTTGCGGGTGGGGGGCTGGTCAGGACCCGGAACCAAGTCGCCTCACCTTACCTGAGTCAAGCGCCCACCGTCAGCACAAGGTGACAATTACCGCGATGGTAAAAAATCGCACAAATTACGACGAATCAGATGTGTCGTCGGGGCGAGGGCCAGAAGGCGCCACCCGGTCCTCGGCCGCTCTCACCACGAGGTCGGCACAGGCCTCCAGCGACAGAGCCGCGGTGTCCAGGACCAGGTGGTAGTGCCGGGGGTCGGCGGGGTCGGCGTGGTAGAAGCGGCGCACGTAGGAGGCCCGGGCCCGGTCGTTGTCGTCCAGCAGCCGCAGCGTGGGTACGCCCTCCCCCCAGCCGTGTCCGGCGCACTCCTCCCGGTCCCCCGACTCCCACAGGGCGCGGGCCCTGCGCAGGCGCGCATGGCGGTCACCGTCCAGACGGACGTGCAGGGCGGTGTCGTGGTCGGCGAGGACCACTGCGCCGGCGCGCCCGAGGACGACGCCTCCGCCGTGGGCGACCTCGCCGATGACGAGTTCGGTCTGCTCGACGAACTCGTGGTCGTAGAGGAGGCGGCCCTCGTCGTTGGTCGTGCCGATGAAGGCGGTGTCGACGCTTCCCAGGGTGACGGTGGGGAGGCGGGCCGCGCTGGCGAGGAGGCGTTCGAGCCCTCCCGGGGCGCGGTCGTCGCGTTGGAGGACCTCGTCCAGGGAGCAGCCGATCTGGGCCGCCACGGCGCTGGGGATCGCCCGGTCGAGGAAGGCCACACCCAGCCGGGCCGCGACAGCGGGGCCGACGGCGCTGCCTCCCGCACCATAGGTGGCCGAGATCGTGACCACGGGCTCGCCGTGTGCGCGGGGGGTGTCGTCGCTCGCCATGGGGCACCTGCCGGGTCGACCGGCGGACCGTGCCGTCCGCCTCTTGCGGAGTCTTTACCCAAGCGGTGAACGCCTATCCCCGTGATCGCCCGCGCAAGAACGCGCGGCCTTTCCGTGACGTCCGCACCGGGCGGGGTCCATGCGGGAC
>NZ_JBHXQY010000187.1:0-3747 GCF_042716955.1 Nocardiopsis sp. NPDC058631
CAAATCGGCGGTTTGTGGTTCTGATCGGGGTAAAGCCCGTTCTGCTTCGTTTGCTTTTGTCCGAATGGACTTGGCTTTTGAAGCGACTCCCTGAGTTTACATGGCCAGTGCAGTGCTCGAACCGCGAAGTTCGGAGGCCGTACTGGTGTTGACTCGGGGAGGGACCGGCACGTCCGCAGAGATTCCGCGTCCGTCTCGCTCGGTCTTGACCAACTGTACCCCCGTGCCGGAGTCCTCGGGACCTGTTCCGAGAAATCCGTCGGTGTCGCGTGTCCCGTTCCGCCCGGGCCCGGGGACGGAACGGGACACACCTGCCCACGGAGCCGTCAGAGCTTCTCGATCGGGGCGTACTTGACGAGGAAGTCCTTCTCCCCGATGTCGGCGCCGAAGTCGATCCGGGCCTTGGTCCTGTCCCCGGCCCCCTCGACCAACTGCACCCGGCCCATGCCGAACGAGTCGTGGTTGACCAGGTCTCCGACGCTGAGGGTCGGTGCTTCCTTGCCCGCACTCCGACGAGGACCGCTGCCGAAGGTGCTGCCGAACCCGCCGGTCCCCCGCCCGCCCCCGATGCTGCGGCTGGGCGGCGAGGCCAGGCTGGACTCCGCCCGGCGCCAGTCCACCAGCGAGGACGGGATCTCGTCCAGGAACCGTGAGCCCGGGTTGTAGGACGGGGTCCCCCAGGCGCTGCGCACGGCGGCGCGGCTGATGTAGAGGAGCCGCTCGGCACGGGTCAGGCCCACGTAGGCGAGCCGGCGCTCCTCCTCCAGCTGGGTCTTGTCGCCCAAGGTGCGCGTGTGCGGGAACACGCCGTCCTCCATGCCGGTGAGGAACACCGCGGGGAACTCCAGTCCCTTGGCCGCGTGCAGGGTCATCAGCGTGACGACGCCGCCCGTGTCGTCGGCGTCAGGGATCTGGTCCGTGTCCGCGACGAGGGAGATCCGCTCCAGGAAGTCGACCAGTGTCGGCTCCCCCGGGTCGAGCGTCCCGGAGGGGGCGGCGCCGTCCTCGTCGTCCTCGTCCGGGGGCTCCTCCTCCAGGAGCACGGCGAAGGTGTGCTCGAACTCCCTGGCCACGTCCACGAACTCCTCCAGGTTCTCCACCCGGCTCTCGTCCTGGAGGTCCTTGGACTCGGCCAGCTCGGAGAGGTACCCCGTCTTGCTGAGCACCGCCTCGACGACCTCGGCGGGTGTGCTGCCCGGCACGGCATGCGCGAGCTCGTCCAGTAGCGCGGTGAAGTTCTGCACCGCCTTGACGGA
Source organism: Nocardiopsis sp. NPDC058631 (assembly GCF_042716955.1). Lineage (NCBI taxonomy): Bacteria > Bacillati > Actinomycetota > Actinomycetes > Streptosporangiales > Nocardiopsidaceae > Nocardiopsis > Nocardiopsis sp. NPDC058631. The sequence continues at coordinate 1,257 of NZ_JBHXQY010000187.1, forward strand.
GCGGGTCGCGATCCCCGGCGCCTCGTCCACCCGGCGCAGAGCCTTGGAGAAGGAGATCCGCTCACGGGCGGCGAACAGCTCCACCGACTCCTCCGCCCGCGCGCCGATCCCGCGCTTGGGCACGTTGAGGATGCGCCGCAGGCTGACGGTGTCCTCGGGGTTGGCCAGGACCCGCAGGTAGGCGAGGACGTCGCGGATCTCCTTGCGCTCGTAGAAGCGCACGCCGCCGACGATCTTGTACGGCAGGCCGGTACGGATGAACACGTCCTCGAACACACGGGACTGCGCGTTGGTCCGGTAGAACACCGCGACCTGGCTGGGCGTGACCGTGCCGTCGTCGGTGAGCTTGTCGATCTCGCCGACCACGAACGCGGCCTCGTCGTGCTCGTTGTCGGCGACGTAACCGGTGATGGCCGGGCCGTCGCCCTGCTCGGACCACAGGCTCTTGGCCGGCCGGCCCTCGTTGCGGTCGATGACGGCGTTGGCCGCCGACAGGATGGTCTGGGTGGAGCGGTAGTTCTGCTCCAGGAGGATGGTCCGCGCGTTGGGGAAGTCCCGCTCGAACTCCAGGATGTTGCGGATGGTGGCGCCGCGGAACGCGTAGATGGACTGGTCGGCGTCGCCGACCACGCACAGCTCCGCGGGCGGCACCACGCTGGTGTCGGAGTCCTCGGCCGCACCGACCAGCTCGCGGACGAACGCGTACTGGGCGTGGTTGGTGTCCTGGTACTCGTCGACCATGACGTGCCGGAACCGGCGCCGGTAGTACTCGGCGACGTCCGGGAACATCTGGAACAGGTTGACGGTGACCATGATCAGGTCGTCGAAGTCCATCGCGCCGGCTTCGTGCAGGCGGCGCTGGTAGAGCTGGTAGGCCTCGGCGAGCTTCTTCTCCTGCTCGGTCTGGGCCTGCTCGGCTGCCGTGTCGTAGTCGACCAGCTCGTTCTTGAGGTTGGACACCTGGAAGGAGAACGCCTTGGGCGGGAACCGCTTGGGGTCCAGGTCCATCTCCTTGCAGACCAGCTGCATCAGACGCGCGGAGTCCGCGGAGTCGTAGATGGTGAAGCTGCTGGGATAGCCGAGCCGGTGCGCCTCCCTGCGCAGGATCCGCACGCACGCCGAGTGGAACGTCATCGTCCACATGGTGTTGGCCGCACGCACGCCGAGGAGCGCCTGGATGCGCTCCTTCATCTCCGCGGCGGCCTTGTTGGTGAACGTGATCGCGAGGATCTCACCCGGGCGTACGCCGCGCTCGGCCATGAGGTGGGCGATGCGGTGCGTCAGGACCCGGGTCTTGCCCGATCCCGCGCCCGCCACGATCAGGAGCGGTGCGCCGCTGTGGGTGACGGCGTCGCGCTGGGGACCGTTCAGACCTTCGAGAAGCTGCTCTTGGGAGGACACGACTCCAGGTTACGGCCGCCCGAGGACGGCGTTGTCCCCGTCCTTGGGGGCGGTCCGCCCCTCCTTGCCAGTTTTGTGGGTGAAAGCGCGCTGACCGGCGACCTAGGCTGTTTTCGTACGGGTTCCCGGTGGGGGACCGTGGTTGTCTCGGGGGGAGTTTCCTTGACCATGCGTGTGTTCGTCGACTGCGATCCGGGGATCGACGACGCCGTCGCTCTCGCCTACCTGGCCGCGCGCCCGGAGGTGGAGATCGTCGGTGTCGGCGCGGTCTTCGGCAACAACAGTGTCGACATCACGGCGGACAACGCGCTGCGGCTCCTGGAGCTGTACGGCCGTCCGGACGTGCCCGTGGCGGTGGGCGCCGGGCGGCCGCTGGTACAGGAGCCGCGGCTGGCCGCACACGTGCACGGCCGCAACGGCCTGGGCGACGTCGAGCTGCCGGTGCCCGCGGGCAAACCGGTCGAGGAGTCGGCGGCCGAACTGCTGGTGCGGCTGGTCCGCGAGGCCCCGGGCGAGATCGACGTGCTGGCGGTGGGCCCGCTCACCAACGTGGCGATCGCGCTGGGGCTGGAGCCTCGGCTGCCGCAGCTGGTGCGGCGCCTGGTGGTGATGGGCGGCGCGGTCCGTGTGCCCGGCAACGTCTCCTCGCACGCCGAGGCGAACATCAGCAACGACCCGGAAGCCGCTGAGGCGGTGTTCGCGGCCGGGTTCGCCATGGACCTGGTGGCGCTGGACATCACGATGGAGACGGTGGCCACGCCCGAGTGGCTGTCGGACCTGCGGTCGGTCCCGGGCGAGCGTGCCGAGCGCACGTCGGCGTTCCTGGACTTCTACGCGGAGTTCTACACGGGGATCTTCGGCGTCCGCCAGTGCGCGATGCACGACCCGCTGGCCGCCGCGGTTCTCGTGGACCCGCACCTGGTGACGGACTCGTTCGAGGTGCCGCTGCGGGTGGAGCTGTCCGGGGGGCTCACGCGCGGGATGACCGTCGCCGACCTGCGTCCGCGTCCGAAGGGCGACGACCGCCGTGCGGCCAGGGTGGTCACCGGTGTGGCGGAGGCCGAGTTCCTCGGCAGGATGCTCGACTCCC
>NZ_JBHXQY010000188.1:0-3609 GCF_042716955.1 Nocardiopsis sp. NPDC058631
TCGGGATGGCCGTGCGCCGGAACCACCACCGACACCGACAACACCGGCGTCCACTCCCCCAACGCGGGGGGCCGGAGGATGCCGTGATCGTTGCGGTGCAGCCGTGGTTGCTCAGCGGGTGTCGGGACGGTCCGCTCGGGGACCTCCCCCTCGGGCCCGCCCGCGCTGCTTCCGGCGGGCACCTCCCTGCTGGAGGCGCTGTCTGAGGTGGTCAACTGTGTCCCCCCGAGTGATCGGTGTGCGGGGCGGCCCGACCGAGCGCGCCGGCTTCCCCCTCCATGAGGGAGTTGGGCCGCCAGCCGGACCACTGTTCGGTGTGGTTGCGCAGGAAGTAGCCCAGGTCCACCTCCCACGTGTGCCCGGTTCCGGAACGACGCAGGAGGTACCCGAGGCCGTGTGTGCGGTAGACCCGGCCACCGCCCTGCCGTACGGAGAGCAGGAACTGGCTGTCGATCGCCCGGGGCAGCGGGCGGAAGCCCCCGACGTCCTCCAGCACCACGCGGTCGGTGAGGATCGTGCTACCGACCACCTGGGCGTTGGGGAACTCCGACCGGTAGCTGCGCCACACGGTCAGGTCGAGTTCCTGGAGGTAGGTGTAGTTCTGGCTGATGCCCACGACGTCGGCGCCGGAGTAGGCCCGGGCCAGCATCAGGTCGGCGAGGTGTTCGGGGCCGTACCAGTCGTCGTCGTCCCACTTGGCGATGACCGTGCCGGACGCCCGGTCCACCGCTTCGTTCATCACCGCACCGAAGACCTTGTCCCCGTCCGCCTCGTGGACGGTGATCGGGTGGCCGAGGGCCGCGAACTCGCTGACGGCCGCCCGGACCGCGGGCAGTTCCGCGGAGAACCCGTGGAGGGCGAGGACCAGCTCGAACCTGACGTGGCGCTGGCGCGCCACCTGGGCGAGCGCGAATCCCACGAGGTCGGGGCGGCGGGTGCACAGGACCACGGTGACCAGCGGCTCCGGGACCACCGGAATGCCCGCCTCCGCGGCCAGGGCGCGCCAGCGGGTCCGCTGTCCGTGGGTGCGCAGCGCGGCGCGGCGCAGCCGGACGCTGTGCTCCTCCCGCGCCAGGGCGTCGCACATGCCGTCCTCCTCGACGCGGGTGAGGAGGTCGGTGAGGGGCTGTCCGAGACCGGCGGCCCACGCGGGCACGGGGCCGCTCACCAGTGGGACCCCGCCCGCGGCGAGGGAGGCGACCGCCCGCACCGCGGCCGCCGGCCCGGCGTGCCCGGACCAGTCCACCCGGACCACGCGCAGATCGCGGATCCCGGCCAGGTCGACGTCGGTGATGCCGCCGTCGGCGGGCACGGTCACCAGGACCTCCTCGGCGGTGCGGATGACGGCGTGCTCCCCGTCGACGGTCAGGTCTCCCACGGGGCCCCTGGTCTTCTTGTTGAAGCCCATGGGGTTGACGAGGCGTTCGTCGATCGGGGCGATCGCGGTCACGGGGTCGGGTCCGCGGACACGCAGCGCGGCGGACGCGCCGTCCGCGTCGACCAGGGACTCCCAGGAGCCCGCACCGGTGGTGGAGCGGTCCAGCGCGGGGACCGCCACGTCCTCCCAGAGCGGGAGGGAGGCGCCGTCCTGGGTGCGCAGAACCAGGTCGGCGGTGGGCGTCACCCGGAGCAGCGGCACCGGCCCCGCCGCGCCGACCGGTGTGGCCGCCGGGTCTCCCGGGCGCCACAGGTGCGCCTGCGGACCGTGCAGTCCGGCCTGGAGCCCGCTCCCGGGCCCCCTCCGGCGCCCGCGCCCGCCGTGGAAGATCGCGGCCAGGGCGGGCGCGACCTCGGTCCCGCTGGGGAAGAAGAGTTCACAGAGCCACGCCCCCTTCTCAGCCTTGCGCACCCGCAGTTCGTGCAGGTCGTTCCACTCCTCGATCCCGGGAGGGCAGGGGGCGAGGACGCCGTGGTGACCGGGGATGTGCTCCACGGCCACCAGGAGGTGGACGGCCCGGGGCAGGTGCGCCGCGAGAGTGACCGCCCTGCGCAGGTCGGTGAGGCTGGCCGCGACGACGGCCACGAGGCCGACCACGGAGCGGGCGCCGTCCTCGTCGACCTCGGCCGACCCTCCCATGGGGTGGGCTCCCAGGTCGAGGAGGAGGTCGTCCGGCCGCAGCCGGAGGAAGCCGAGTTCGTCGAGTGCCGCGCCCCCGGCCCCGACACGGCACAGCACGGCGCGCTCGTCACCGCGTGTGCGCAGGGCCTGGCTGATGGCGGTGGTGATCATCGGACGACCTCGCTGGGTTGGGAGCGCGGGGCGGGAGCCCGTCGGACACGTGGCGGTCCCTGCGACTCAGAGTAACCAACATGATCACTTTGAGTGCAATAGCGACTGCGTGTCGTGACTGATTGGGTTCCCGATCCCCGCGGTCCCGCGGGTCGCCCCGGGTCAGCGCACCAACTTGCGCACGGCCCTCCCCGCCACCCCCGGCCTGAACCAGCGCAGCTTGCGCTCGGCCCGCATGGCACGGGCCGTCTGGCGTTCGACCTCGGCGCGCGCCTCGGCGAGCTTGCGGCGCAGCGCGTCGGCGTCGACCGTCTCGGCCTCCTCGCCCGCGTCCCGGGCGACGAACGACTCCCCCGGCATCCAGTGGGTGGTGTGGACGTCCTCGACCACCCGGTCCAGGTCGCCCCCGGACGCCTCGGGCTCCAGGTGGCGGGCGCGGGCGAAGGCCGCCGTGCGCTCCAGGCGCAGCACCCCGTCCCCCGCACGCGTGGCACCCGGCAGGGGCGCGCTGAGCAGTCCGGCCTTCTTCTCGTTGATGGTCCGCACCAGGTCGGCCACCATCGTGGGGGTCGGGGAGGCGCCCACGGGGACGTGGAGCCGGAAGGGGACCCGGGGGTCGTGCTCCGGCTCCTCCCCGGTGAACCGCACCCTCGGGTCGCCCCGGAAGGTCTCCCGCACCAGCCGCAGATCCAACCGCTCGTCGTCCAGCGGGGAGCGCCGCCCCTCCTCCAGCTCCGCCCACGGACCGCGCAACCACAGCCGCACGTCCGGCGTGCTGCCGTCCAGCAGGGCCGACACGGTGGTGTCGACGTCCTCCAGCGTGTGCGCCCCGACGTCCAGGAGGACGTCCGCGAAGGGCACCTCCCAGTGGCGGTCCGGCCGCTTGCGCCGCAGGTGGAAGTCGGGGACGCGGTTGGCCACGAACGGCATGCGGTACCGGGTGCCCGCGTCGCGGCGGGTCTGCATCTGGGAGCGGCCCAGGTGCCAGCTGCTGGTGTCCAGGTCGGGGATGAACACGGCGCCCTGCTGCGAGACGCGGTAGGCGAACTCGCTGTCGCCGCCCAGGATCAGGTCGGCGTCCATCCCGCCCGCCGCCTCGAAGAGGCTGCGGTGCAGCGAACCCGTGGCACCGATGAACACCTTGTACGAGAGGCGGTCGGCGGTGCGCAGCCGGTCGTGCTTGTTGATCAGGCGTTCGACCCAGTGGGTGTCGGCGGTCTCCCTGTCGAACAGGTCGCCCGCCCGCCCCGCACGCACCTGCTCGGCCACGTACCCGGGGTCCAGGGTCTCCGGGTCGAAGTCCACGAACAGCTTGTGGCCCATCGCGACGCCGTAGTCGAGCAGGTGGTGCCACCGCATCTGCGACTCGACGTGCTCCC
>NZ_JBHXQY010000189.1:0-3564 GCF_042716955.1 Nocardiopsis sp. NPDC058631
CCGTGCAGGCGGGTGACGACGGGGACGTTGTAGGTCGCCGAGGGCCCTTCCAGGCGGGACAGGAACCACAACCGACGCTGCGCAAACGACAACGGATACACGAACGGGCCCATCTCTGCTACGGGGGATTTTGGTTTATGGCGCCGGGGGGTGGTTCACCTGTCAGCGTGGTCCGCGACGAACGAAGCGAACTGTTGCACTCCCAGCCTGATCTGTTTCCGGCTGAGATGGCTGAACGCGAAACGGACCTCGTTCCTAGGAGTTCCGTCGCCGTGGAAGTGGTGCATCGGCGTCCAGAGCACACCGTACTTTTCTCCGCACAGACGGAGGATCTCGTCGGTGGAGGCGAAGGGAAGGGTGACGGTCATGAAGAAGCCTCCGCGGGGGGTGTTGAAGGAAACCCCGTGGAGTCTTTCCCCGTGTACTTCCGGGAAGTTCTCCTCGAAACTCGCCAGAAGGCATTCGAGGTTCTCCTGGTAGACCGTGCGCTCACGCTCGTTCGCGCGTCGCAGGCTGAAGTCGTTCAGGAGGATCTTCCCTCCGATCACGGCCTGCGCGATAGGGGAGGTGTTGATGCTGAGCATGCCCTTGAGTCGAGCGATCTGATCGGCGAGAAGGGAGTCGCCGCAGTCGCCTTCCGTGACGTTCTGGTCTGCGACGACATATCCGACACGTGCTCCGGGCAGGCCGGACTTGGCGAATGATCCCAGATAGACAACGCACCGTGACGGATCCAGGGACTTCAGGGTGGGAGGGTGTTCCCCCTCCGGCCCGAAGTTGCCATAGGGGTTGTCCTCCAGGAGGAGGACCTCGCATTCCGCGGCGGCGTCCAGAAGGCTTTCACGCGCCTCAAGTGTGAGGCTTCTTCCCGTGGGATTGGCGAAGTCCGGCGTCACGTAGAGGGCACGCGGCCGGTATCCCCGTCCTCTGGCCTCGTTGACCGCCCTCGTCAGGTGCGCTCCGTCGATCCCGTCCGCAGGTTCGTCGATGGACAGGACAGGCATGTCCACCAGCTGGGCCGCGGCGTCCAGACCGGAATAGGTGGGACGCACGGTCAGCACCGCGTCTTCGGACTTCCCACGCAGGGCACGGAGTACCAGGTAGAGCGCTTCCTGACAGCCCGAGGTCACGACGATCTGCTCCGGGGACACCCGGATCCTCTCGTCGACCTCCAGGTGGCGCGCCACCAGGTCGTTGATGATGCCCCTGGCGCTGCCGTACTGGAGAACTCTGCGCGCGACCTGCTCCTCGCTCATGCCGAGCCGGTCGGTCAGCCGCGTGCGGAAGGCGTCCAGGTACTCGTGCACGGAGTCCAGGCTGAGAAATCCCTCGAAGGGCTTTCCTGCGGCGAAGGATATGGCCTCGGGGAAATGCTCACCGATCTCGTTGAGCAGGTTCATGGATTCACTGGTGGGGGAATCCACTGATCGGTGCAGACTCGACAGGGTCAGATCCATGGAATCCCGTCCACCTTTCGATCGATACTCTCATGTGCCCGTCTGTCGGCGAATCGGAAGGTCTTCACGATTCACGGGGCAGGCGCAGTGGCCGGCTCGGTCACTTTCGTGCTGCCGTGCCTCAGCGGGCCGGAGTATCCGATTCCATGGACTCGACAAGGCTCCTCGGTCGCATGTCCGTCCAGTTCTCCTCGATGAACGAAAGGCAGTCCGATCGCGGCGAGTCCTGGACTCGGACTTCCCAGCCTGCTGGTACGTCAGCGAAGGCCGGCCAGAGAGAGTGTTGTCCCTCGTCGTTGACGAGCACCTTGAAGAGCAATTTCTCATCGTCGAATGGATTACTCATGGAGACCTCCTGGGGGTGGGGTGGTCTTTGGTGCGTTGTGGATTCGGGAGTAAAAGCATGGATCGAGTGCATGCAATGCTTTTGTCCAGACTCCGGTAAACCTAGATCGGCCTCAGCCCCGCTGTCAAGGCACAGTTGGGAAGGGGGATGTGGCAGAAACCTGACAGCTTCGATCAAGGTGGTCTTGTCAATGCCTTCTGTAGGGTGTTGCATCGCTGAGGGCAGCCCGGGTGTGACTGGATGTCGACAGAGGTGAGCAATGAGTGACGAACAACAGGTGGGAGTGGCTTCGGTAGAGCCGGTTCCGCTTTGGCGAAACCGTAGGTTCCAGCTCCTGTGGACCGGTTCCGCATTCTCAATGCTCGGTCTTGAGATATCCCTCTTGGTCTACCCGCTCGCGGTCCTGGCCGTCACCGGGTCTCCCGCGCTCGCTGGAGTCTTCGGAGGTCTGCACATGGCGGCGGGCATGGTCGCCTCACTGCCTGCGGGTGAACTCTGCGACCGTTATGACCGGCGCCGGCTCCTACTCCTCGCGGAAACCCTGCGTGTGGTCGTCACCCTCAGCGTGGTGGCCGCGCTGGTCCTCGCCGAACTCACCCTCGTGCACCTCGTCGTCGCCGCCCTGCTGCTCGGCGCGGTCCAGCCACTCGGCGGCTCGGCCCGCATGCTCATGGTGCGGGCGGTCGTGCCGGGAGAACAGCTGACCACCGCGCTGACCCAGGAGGAGGTCCGCAGCCATGCCGCGTCCATGGGCGGGCCGCCCCTGGGCGGTTTCCTCTACGGAACGGCGATGGTCCTGCCCTTCGTCTTCAACGCCGTGACCTTCACGCTCTCCTTCCTGTGCGTGCTGTTCGTCCGTCCGGCCCCGCCGCAACCCCGCCCCGTGGACCAGGGGGAGAGCTCCTGGCAACGCATGCTTTCGGGGCTGCGCGCCACCATGGCCAAGCCCGAACTGCGCGGCGTCCTGCTGTTCACCGTGTTGATGAACGTGGCCAGCGCCCCCTTCGGCCTGATCTCGGTTGTGGTGCTGGAGGAACAAGGTGTCTCGTCCGGCGTCATCGGGCTCGCCATGGCAGGTATGGCTGTGGGCGGCCTGGCCGGGACCTTCCTGGTCAAGCCGATCCACCGGCTCGAACCCGGTCGGGTGATGGGGGTCATGGGGATCACGACGGCGGTCCTGGTCGCACTGCTCGGACTGCCCCTGGGGCCGTGGTGGATGGCAGGTGTGCTGTTTCTGCTGCTGCTCGGCGTCCCTGCCATGCGCATCCTGGTGGACCTGCTCATCTTCCGTCAGGTACCCGACGAGCTCCGGGGCCGTGTGATCACCGCTGCCATGACGATGTACGGCGTCGGCTCGGCCCTCGGAATGACCGGTGGCGGTCTGCTCCTGGAGTATTTGCCCTCGCCGTGGGCGGCGGGCGGGCTGGCCGCGCTGGTGGGTGGGTGCACGTTGTTCGCCCTCACGATGAGGGGGTTCCGGGGCCTGCGCTGGCCCGAGAGTGGTTCCGCGGACACCGTCGAGCAGCGGTGAGTCCGATCGTGTCGTCGCAAGGTTGGTAGCCATGAATGACCTCCCCCTTCGAGAAACCTCCGTTCTCTTCCCTGCGCAACAGGACACGCCACCCCGACCCGCCCAGGGAACAGAAGACGCCTCCAGTCCTCTGGGTGTGGGTGAGTGGGAGCGGGTTCTGGGTGGGTTCAACGATGTTCCGGTGGCTGAGCTGGTCTCGTTTGTGGGTGCGTTCTGTGCGCAGGTCGAGC
>NZ_JBHXQY010000190.1:0-3548 GCF_042716955.1 Nocardiopsis sp. NPDC058631
TGGTGGTGCCGGGTGCGGTTCTGGTGGAGTCGGTGGTGCGGGCGGGGGACGAGTTCGGGGCCACGGTTGTGGAGGAGCTCTCCGTGGTGGCGCCGCTGGTGCTGCCCGAGCAGGGCGGTGTGCTGGTGCAGGTGCGGGTGGGTGAGGCCGACGAGGAGGGTTCCCGCCCGGTGGCGGTGCACTCGCGGCCCGAGTCCCGCGACTCGGCCGACTGGACCCTCACCGCACGCGGCAGCCTCGGCGGCGGGACCGCCGCCTGGACGCCGCCGCGGGGAGAGCCCACCGCGATCCGTCTGCCGGACGACCTGGAACCCGACGCGGCCGGGTACGGAATCCACCCCGTACTGCTCGACTCGGCGGTGCACGTCTTCGCCCCCGACACCGCCGCCGGCACAGTCGCCGTGCCCACACGCTGGAACGACGTCCGCCTGCACGCCTCAGGTGCCACCGCCGCACGGGTCACCTCGGCTCCGACCGGCGCGGACTCCCACCGGATCGTCCTCGTCGACGAGGACGGCGGCCCCGTCGCCGCCATCGGATCCCTCACCTGGGAGGCCGTCCCGGAGGAGCGGCTCCTCCCCGGACACGTCCCCGGCGGAGGGGCGCTCGCCCGCGTCGACCACGTTCCCTTCACGGGAACCGGAAGGGCGGGCGAGCGCACCTGGGCCGCTGTCGGCGGGCGGGTCCCCGGAGCCGTGGACCGTCCCGACCTGGCCGCCGTCGCCCGGGCGGCACAGGACGGCGCCCCCGTGGACGCCGTCCTCGTCCGATGGGCCACGCAGGAGCACGCGGACCCGGTGGCGGCGGTCCACCAGGACCTCGCGCGTGCCCGGCGGCTGGTGAGGGAGTTCCTCTCCCACGAACCCCTGGACGGAACCCGGATGGTCGTCTGCTTCGAGCCGGCCGCCGGAACGGGATCCGCGTCCGACCTCGCGACGGCTTCCGTGCGCGGCCTGCTGCGTTCGGCCCAGGCCGAGTCCCCCGGCCGGCTGCTCCTCGTCGACATCGACACAGACACCCCCGGGCCCGACCTGGACCGGGTGTCCGCCCTCCTCGACAGCGGCGAGACCGAGGCGGCCCTGCGTGCCGACGGCGTCGTCGTCCCCCGGCTCCGGCGGGTGCGCACCGACGCCTCGTCGGGGTCTGGTTTTGGTGGGGGGACGGTGGTGGTGACGGGTGCTACGGGTGTGTTGGGTGGTGTGGTGGCCCGGCATGTGGTGGTCGAGCACGGTGTGCGTCATCTTCTGTTGTTGAGTCGGCGCGGTGAGGGTGCGCCGGGTGGGCGGGAGTTGTGTGCGGAGTTGTCGGCTCTGGGGGCGGAGCCGGTGTTGGTGGCGTGTGATGTGGCTGATCGTGGTGCGTTGGCTGCTGTGTTGGGGTCGGTTCCGGGGGATCGTCCGGTGTCGGCGGTGGTGCATACGGCTGGTGTGGTCGATGACGGGACGTTGTCGGCGTTGTCGTGGGAGCAGTTCGAGCGGGTGTTGGCGCCGAAGGTGGATGGGGCGTGGAATCTGCACGAGTTGACGCGGGGTCTGGATTTGTCGGCGTTCGTGTTGTATTCGTCGTTGGCGGGTTTGTTGGGTAACGCTGGTCAGGCGAACTATGCGGCGGGTAACGCGTTCTTGGACGCGTTGGCCGCGCGGCGTCGGGCCGAGGGTCTGCCCGCGACCTCCCTGGCCTGGGGGCCCTGGGCCCCGGACGAGGACGCGCAGCGGTCGGGCGCCTCCGCCCCACGGCACGGGTGGCCCGATCCGCTCGCCCGCGACGAGAGCACCGGCCCCCTCGACGCCGCGCTCTGCCGGGACGACGCCGTCCTGGCCGTGGTCAGGGTGAACCCCTCCGCCTCCGACGACGAAGGGCTGCCCCCGCTCCTGGAGAACCTGGCCTCGACCCGCCGCAGGGTCGTCCGGGGCGAGGCCCCCCGGGTCCGGACACTCGGCGAGCGCCTGTCGGCGATGACCGAGGACGAGCGGGGGCAGGAACTGCTCGATCTGATCCGCACGGAGGTCGCCGGTGTCCTCGGCCGGAACGGGCCGCGGAGCGTGCCCGAGGACCAGGAGTTCCACGAACTGGGCTTCGACTCCCTGACCGCCCTCGAACTCCGGACACGGGTCAACTCCGTCACGGGCCTCGCGCTCCCGGCGACCCTCGTCTTCGACCACCCCACCCCGGCGGCCTTCGCCGCCTACCTCGGCAAACGGCTCGCACCGCAGGAGACGGCCGAGACCGGGTCGGTGATGGAACGGCTGGAGCGCGTGGACACCCTGCTGGTCTGCGACCCGCCGACCGAGCACGAGCGCCAGGCGGTCCGCCGCCGGCTGCGGACCATGCTGACCCGGCTCGGGACCGCCGACCGGGAGGAGGAGTCCTCCCAGCAGATCTCGTCCGCCTCGGTCGAGGAGATCTTCGACTTCATCGACACCGAACTCGGCCGTTCCGCGGACTGACGGCACCGACCGCACCACCTTTCGGACTCAAGGACAGGGGATTCCCATGGCTGACGCCGAGAAGCTCGTCGAGTACCTCAAGTGGGTCACCGAGGACCTGCGCAAGGCGCGCCGGCGGATCGAGGAGCTGGAGGCACACGACGACGAGCCCATCGCCATCGTGGGGATGGCGTGCAGGTATCCGGGAGGGGTGGAGGACGCCGACGCCCTCTGGGACCTGGTCGCCGACGGCGGCGACGCCATCACGGAGTTCCCCCCGGACCGGGGCTGGGACCCCGAGGAGCTGGCCAGGTGGACCACGACCCGCGAATCCGGGTTCCTCCGGGACGCCGCCGGCTTCGACGCCGCCTTCTTCGGGATCTCCCCGCGTGAGGCCCTGGCCATGGACCCCCAGCAGCGCATCCTGCTGGAGACGGCGTGGGAGGCGGTCGAGCACGCGAGGATCGACCCCACGTCCCTGCGCGGCAGCTCGACCGGTGTCTTCGTCGGTGTGGTGGAGGAGAGCTACCTGGGGCTCAACTCGCCCGAGGAACTGCAGGGCTACCTCATGACGGGCAAGCTGGGCAGCGTCGCCTCCGGGCGGATCGCCTACACGCTCGGACTGGAGGGCCCGGCCGTCTCCCTGGACACGGCGTGCTCGTCGTCGCTGGTGGCCCTGCACCTGGCGGCCCAGTCGCTGCGGTCGGGCGAGTGCGACCTGGCGCTGGCCGGAGGCGTGACCGTCAACGCCGACCCCGGCGGGTTCATCGACTTCGCCCGGCAGGGCGGCCTGGCACCGGATGGCCGTTGCAAGTCGTTCTCGGCGGCGGCGGACGGCACGTCGTGGTCCGAGGGCGCGGGGCTGCTGGTGGTGGAGCGCCTCTCGGACGCCAGGCGACTCGGGCACCGGGTGCTGGCCCTGGTCAGAGGGAGCGCGGTGAACCAGGACGGTGCCTCCAACGGGCTCACCGCCCCCAACGGCCCCTCGCAGGAGCGGGTGATCCGCAAGGCGTTGGAGAACGCGGGTCTGTCGGCCACGGACGTGGACGTGGTGGAGGCGCACGGGACGGGGACCCGGTTGGGGGACCCGATCGAGGCGCAGGCGCTGCTGGCGACCTACGG
>NZ_JBHXQY010000191.1:0-3426 GCF_042716955.1 Nocardiopsis sp. NPDC058631
GGGGGTCGGGGCCCCCCGGGGGCCCCCCCCCCCCGGGGGTCTGTGTAACAGGTAAACCCCCCCCCCCCCGGGGTGGGGGGGGACGGGGCCGGCGGCGGTGTTTCACGTCAAACACCGCCGCCGGGAACCGGTCGGGGGACGCTCAGAGGTTCTGCGCGCCCATCTGCTCGATGATGCGCGCCAGGTCCTCGGGCGTCGCGAACTCCACCACGATCTTGCCCTTCTTCCGGCCCATCTGGACCTTGACCGTGGTGTCGAAGCGGTCGGAGAGGCGCGTGGCCCACTCGTCCACCTGGGGCGGGTTGGCGATCCGCTCCGAAGCCCGGCGGGGGCGGTCGTCGTCCGGCGCCTCCCGGAGCGAGACCATCTCCTCCAACGAGCGGACCGAGATCCCCTCCTTGACGACACGGCCCGCGAGCCGGTCCTGGAGCTCGGGGTCGTCCACGCCCAGCAGCGCACGCGCGTGCCCGGCGCTCAGCACGCCGGCGGCCACACGCGTCTGCACCTTGCCGGGGAGGTTCAGCAGACGCAGCGTGTTGGTGATGTGCGAGCGCGACTTGCCGACCTGGTGGGCCAGCTCCGCCTGCGTGGTGCCGAAGTCGTCCAGCATCTGCTGGTACGCGGCCGCCTCCTCCAGGGGGTTGAGCTGCTGCCGGTGGAGGTTCTCCAGGAGCGCCTCCCGGAGGAGTTCGTCGTCGTCCGTCCTACGGACGATCGCCGGGATGCGCTCCAGTCCGGCGAGCTTGCTCGCCCGGAACCGCCGCTCCCCCATGATCAGCTCGAAGCCGACCTCCGATCCGACCGGCAGCTTACGCACGACCACCGGCTGGAGCAGGCCGACCTCGACGATCGACTCCCGCAGCTCCTCCAGGGCCTCGTCGTCGAAGTACTTCCGGGGCTGGCGGGGGTTGGGCCGTACGTCGGAGAGCTTGAGCTCCTCCAGGTACGTGCCGTCCGGCATCTCCGCCGGACCGTGCACCGCGGTCGTGGTGCTCGCCTCCGCCGGCTCCGGCGCGGACGGCGGTGCCGTCTCCCGCTCTCTCTCCGCCGGAGCGGGGGCGGGCGGCCCCTGCGGGATCAGCGCTCCCAGCCCCTTGCCCAGACCGCGCCGCTGCTGGCTCACCGGCAACTCCCTCCACACTTCTTGTGAACATTCCGCCCGGCCCCACCGGCCGGGCGGTGATCGTGTTTCACGTGAAACATCCGGCGTCAGCCGGCGATCCCCCGCGCCCGGTGGGCGATCTCCCGGGCGGCCTCCAAGTAGGCCACCGCCCCGGTGGACGCCGGGTCATAGGTCATCACCGACTGGCCGTAGCTCGGCGCCTCGGACACCCGGACGCTCCTGGGGATCAGCGTGTCCAGGACGGTCTCCTTGAAGTGCGTGCGCACCTCGTCGGCGACCTGCTGCGAGAGCCGGGTCCGGCCGTCGTACATCGTCAGCAGGATCGTACTGACCGCCAGCCCGGGGTTCAGGTGCGACTGGACGAGCTCGACGTTGCGGAGCAGCTGCCCCAGGCCCTCCAGGGCGTAGTACTCGCACTGGATCGGGATCATCACCTCGTCGCACGCCACCATCGCGTTGACCGTGAGAAGGCCGAGCGACGGGGGGCAGTCGATGAGGATGTAGTCCAGGTCCTCGGTGTCGTACGCGGCGAAGGCCCGCTTGAGCCGGGCCTCCCGCGCGACGAGGGAGACCAGCTCGATCTCCGCGCCCGCCAGGTCGATGGTGGCCGGGGCGCACCACAGGTTGGGGATGCCGGGGACCGGTTGGGCCAGCTTGCGGATCTCCTCGTCCTCGACCAGGCAGTGGTAGATGGAGCGGGTCTGCGTGTCGCGCTCCATGCCGAGAGCCGTGGAGGCGTTGCCCTGGGGGTCGAGGTCGACCACGAGGACCCGCTGCCCGTGCATCGCCAGGGCGGCGGCGATGTTGACCGTCGTGGTCGTCTTGCCGACGCCGCCCTTCTGGTTGGCGACGCCGATCACCCGACAGGACGCTGGACGGGGCCAGACCTCGTCGTGCCCGCGGACCGCCATGGCCGCATGGGCCGCGCGGGCGAGGGGTGTGTCGGGGACGCCGTAGTCGGTCTCGGCCGGTGTTTCACGTGAATCACCGAGCAGATCTCCATAGGCGCCCTGGGATGTTTCACGTGAAACATCGGCGTTGTCGGCTTGGTTCTGGGGCACGAATGAGTTCACCTCTTCCGTCCGCGCTTCTTCTTGCCGCTCCGCGTCTTCTGGGAACCTGCTGACGCGGGCGGACCACCGTCGGATGTCACCGTGACGCGAACGACCGTGGTAGCGGGATCGACTTTACCCCGCCCCACCCTGATCACATCGCTAACGCTAGGCCGCATTTGGGAAACGTCTTTCCGCCCGGCGGCCAGTTCGGCCTCCGCCTGCTCCCCCTTGAGTGCCAACAGGCTGCCACCCTTGCGCAGGAGCGGGAGCGCCCACCCCGCCAGCCGGGGCAGGGGCGCGACCGCCCGAGCCGTCACGAAGTCGGTCAGCAGCTCCCCGTGGGCCTCCTCGGCCCTCCCCCGGCGCACCACCACGTTGGGCAGCTCCAGGAGCGCCACCGCCTCGTCGAGGAAGACCGTCCGGCGCAACAGCGGCTCCAGGAGGATCATGCGGATGTCCGGGCGCATCAGTCCGAGCACGAGGCCGGGAAGACCCGCACCCGAGCCGATGTCCACGACCTCGGCACCCTCGGGGATCAGTTCCTCCACGACGGCGCAGTTGATGAGGTGGCGTTCCCAGAGGCGGGGCACCTCCCGCGGGCCGATCAGACCCCGACGCACCCCGTCGTCGGCGAGTAGTTCGGCGTAGCGCTGCGCCTTCGGCAGGGAGTCACCGAAGACCGCCTCCGCCTGTACGGGAGGAGCGGGTAGCGCGGCACCGGGGTCCTCAACATCCGAGGTCATCGGTCACCACCTGTCGGAACTCGTCCATCGTCACTTCCATGCTCGGTCCGCCGTACCCGGGGCTCCGCGCGCGGCGCGGCTTCGGTCGGCGAGGGGGATGTGCGCTGCGGCTCGCGGTTCCGCGCGCGTGAGAAAAGATCCTTCATGATCCTATGTGCGGGCGACACCAGGGTTTCACGTGAATCCGCCTCCGGGCGCGTGTCGCGATGTGCCCTCACTCTCCCGCGGCGTCCCCGAGCGCGCGTGTTTCACGTGAAACACCCCCCTCCCCCGCCCTGTGTCCCCCACCGTTTCGCGTGAAACATCGACACGCCGACTTGACGACGCCGGGCTCCGGCGACGTGTCGGCAGGCCTCCCCCGGGCACCCGGCCGCCCGGGGGAGGCGCCTCCACCGCTCCGGTGGCTCTCGGAGCACAGCGGACCGGAACCCGGGCGCGAACACCCCCGCACAGAAGAAGGGGGGTGCCGGTGTTTCACGTGAAACACCGGCACCCCCCGTTGGGG
>NZ_JBHXQY010000192.1:0-2993 GCF_042716955.1 Nocardiopsis sp. NPDC058631
TTGGGTGAGTTCTTCGTTCGTGGTGTGGGTGTGGACTGGGGGGCGGTGTTCGCTGGTGGTGCGCGGGTGGGGTTGCCCTCGTACGCGTTCGAGCGGTCCTCGTACTGGCTGGTGCCCGAGGGCACGGGCGGGGACGCCTCGGCCCTGGGCCTGAACGCGACGGGCCATCCCCTGCTGGGCGCTGGGGTGGAGGTGGCCGGCGGCGGTGAGGTGCTGTTCACCGGCCGGCTGTCGATACGCACACACCCCTGGCTGGCGGACCACGCCATCTGGGGATCAACGCTCGTTCCGGGCACCGGCCTGCTGGAGATGGTGCTGACGGCGGGCCGGGAGGTGCACTGCCCCCACGTCGAGGAACTCACCATGGCCGCCCCGCTGGTGCTGCCCGAGCAGGGCGGCGTGCTGGTGCAGGTGCGGGTGGGCGAGGCCGACGAACAGGGCACCCGCCCGGTCACGGTCCACTCCCGGCCCGACACCGGCGCCGACGACGTCCCCTGGGAGGTGAACGCCACCGGGGCGGTCACCGACACCGCCCCCGAACCCGCGGCCGCGGCCGGCTCACTGGGCGCGTGGCCGCCCGAGGGCGCCACGGAGATCGACCTCACCGGAGTGTACGAGCGGCTCGCCGGGCACGGATACGCCTACGGAACGGCCTTCCAGGGACTGCACCGGGTCTGGCAGGCCGCCGACGGGGCCGTCCTGGCGGAGGTGCGGCTCTCGGAGAAGACCGGCGTGACCGCGGGGAAGTACGTCCTGAGCCCGGCCCTGCTGGACGCGGCCCTGCACCCGATGCTCCCGGGCGTGGTCACCGAGGGCGACGACGACACCCGCCTGCCCTTCTCCTGGTCCGGCATCCGGGTGTTCTCCCCCGGGGCCTCCTCCCTCCGGGTCCGCCTGGAGACGCGCAAGACCGGCGGCGACTCCCCGGAGCTGTCCCTGACGGCCACCGACCCCACCGGATCCCCCGTGTTCGAGGTGGGCTCGCTGGCGCTGCGCACCGTCGGCAAGGAGGCCCTGTCCACGCGTGCGGGCGCCCTGCGGGACGCCCTCCTGCGGGTGGACTGGACGCCCCTCGCCGTCGAGCCGGGCACCGGAGAGGAGGAGCCCCGGGCACTCCTGGGTTCCGCACCCGCAGCCCTGCCCGCCGCACTCGCGGAACGGATCCCCTCCTATCCGGACCTCGCCTCCCTGGGGGAGGCGATGGGCGGGGACACACCGCCCTCCACCGTCCTGCTTCCGGTACCGGTCCGCCCCGCCGACGGCGCGGACCTGCCCCGGGCGGTGCGCTCCACCCTGGCCGACCTCCACGCGGGACTCACCGCGTGGCTGGCCGACGACCGCTTCGCCCGGACCCGGCTCGTGGTCCTGACCGAGGGCGCGGTCGCGGTCGGGGACGGCGGGCCGGTGGACCTCGCGACCGCGGGCGTGTGGGGCCTGGTGCGCTCCGCCCAGAGCGAGAACCCGGACCGCGTCGCCCTGGTCGACCTGGACCCGGCCGGTGCGGAACCCGCCCTGGTCGCCTCGGTGCTGGCCGCGGAGGAGCCACAGGTCGCGATCCGCGGGGGCCGGGCGCTCGTCCCCCGGCTGGCGCGGACGACCGGGGAGGCCGACCACGACCTCCCCGCCGGGTCCGGTTTTGGTGGGGGGACGGTGGTGGTGACGGGTGCTACGGGTGTGTTGGGTGGTGTGGTGGCCCGGCATGTGGTGGTCGAGCACGGTGTGCGTCATCTTCTGTTGTTGAGTCGGCGCGGTGTGGATGCGCCGGGTGGGCGGGAGTTGTGTGCGGAGTTGTCGGCTCTGGGGGCGGAGCCGGTGTTGGTGGCGTGTGATGTGGCTGATCGTGGTGCGTTGGCTGCTGTGTTGGGGGCGGTTCCGGGGGATCGTCCGGTGTCGGCGGTGGTGCATACGGCTGGTGTGGTCGATGACGGGACGTTGTCGGCGTTGTCGTGGGAGCAGTTCGAGCGGGTGTTGGCGCCGAAGGTGGATGGGGCGTGGAATCTGCACGAGTTGACGCGGGGTCTGGATCTGTCGGCGTTCGTGTTGTATTCGTCGTTGGCGGGTTTGTTGGGTAACGCTGGTCAGGCGAACTATGCGGCGGGTAACGCGTTCTTGGACGCGTTGGCCGCGCGGCGTCGGGCGGAGGGGTTGCCCGCGACCTCCCTGGCCTGGGGGCTGTGGGAGGAGAGCAGCGACATCACCGGCGACCTGAGCGAGGTCGACCGGAGCAGGCTGTCACGGAGCGGACTGCTCCCGCTGGCCACCGATGACGCGCTGGCCCTGTTCGACGCGGCCGTCAGGACACAACACGCCCTGCTGGCGATCACCCGCCTCGACACGGGCGCGATGCGCAACCGGAAGGCGGATCCGCCCCCGCTCCTGCGCGGACTGGTCCGCCGACCCGTCCGCCAGGACTCGGCCGGGAACGGCCCCACCCTCTCCCAGCGCCTGGCCGGGCTCGACCCGCAGGACCGGGAACGCGCGCTCACCGACCTGGTGCAGGCCTACGTGGCGGGGGTGCTGGGCTTCGCCGACCACACGGAGGTGGATCCGGACCGGGCCTTTCAGGAGTTGGGTTTTGACTCGTTGAGCGCGGTGGAGCTGCGCAACCGGATCAACGGGGAGACCGGGTTGCGGCTGCCGGCCACCGTGGTCTTCGACCACCCCTCCGTCCAGGCCCTCGCGGCCTATCTGCTGGACCGGATCGTCGTGGACGAGGCCGCAGCCCCGGCCGACCCGGTGCTCGACGACCTCGGGCGGCTCAAGGACCGGATCGACGGACTCGACGTGGGCGGTATCGACACCGACGTGCGCCGCCACATCACCGAGCAGCTCAACCACATGCTCTCCGCCCTCCGCGACGACTCGGCCGACGAGGACATCGAGTCCGCCAGCGACGAGGAGCTGTTCGCGTTCATCGACGGCATCGAGTGACGGGTCCCCGGACCCGTCGACCCCGACTCTGACAAAGGTGGAAGCACGTGGCTGATGAGAAG
>NZ_JBHXQY010000193.1:0-2677 GCF_042716955.1 Nocardiopsis sp. NPDC058631
CCGTGCAGGCGGGTGACGACGGGGACGTTGTAGGTCGCCGAGGGCCCTTCCAGGCGGGACAGGAACCACAACCGACGCTGCGCAAACGACAACGGTGGAGCCGACGGGCGGAACCCGGCGGGCTCCAGGGCCGGAACGCTCGCCGCGGAGTGCCGCCCGAGGGCGTCGCTGAGCCTGGCCACGGTCGGTGCCTCGAAGAGAGCGCTTACCCCGGCGCTGACACCGATACTGCGAAGCCGTCCCATCAGTCGCATGGCGAGGAGGGAGTGGCCGCCCAGGGAGAAGAAGTCGTCGTCGATACCGACACTGTCCACTCCCAGGACCTGGGCGAACAGCGAGCACAGGACTTCCTCGCGGGCGTTGCGGGGGCCCCGGCGGGAACGGTGGGCCGCGCCGGAGAAGTCCGGCGCCGGCAGCGCACTGTGGTCGAGCTTGCCGTTCGGATTCACCGGTAGCCCGTCCGGCAGCACCACCACGGCAGTCGGAACCAGGTGGTCGGGCAGTGTCTCCGCTGACGCATCTCGTATCCGGAGGCCGTCGAGCGTGCTACCTGGTGCGGGTACGACGTAGGCGACCAGGGACATGATCCCGCTGTGGTCCCTGAGTGCGGTGACGAAGGCTTGAGTTATATCGGGCATGGCGACGAGCACGGACTGGATCTCGCCCGGCTCCACACGGAAGCCACGAACCTTGACCTGGTCGTCGGAGCGGCCCAAGTACTCGATGCAACCGGGGGAGACCCAACGGGCGAGGTCACCTGTCCGGTACATGCGGTCGCCTGGGACGCCGTGGAGGTCGGGAACGAACCGCTCCGCCGTCAGGCCCGCGCGTCCCACATAGCCGTGGGCGAGCCCTTCCCCGGCCACGTACAGCTCACCCCGGACACCGGCCGGGACCGGACGTAGCCGCTCGTCGAGGATGTAGCAGCGACGGTTGCCCAGCAGGCCGCCGATGGGTACACCCGTCCCCGGGACATCGCGTACCTGGTGGATATGGGTGAACACCATGCTCTCCACGGGGCCGTAGCCGTTGTACAACGACACGTCCGGGAAGGCCTCACGGAAGCGGCGCAGGTGTTCCGCGGAGGGTTTCTCACCGCCTGTGAAGACCTGCGAGGCATGGGTGAAGACCTGCGGATACTCGTCCAGGACCAGGCTGAACAGGGTCGCTGACAGAAAGTAGGAGTCTGCCTTGTGCCGGGCCACGAGCTCGACCATGTGCGCGGGGTCGGGCACCTGGCCCGGTTGCAGGACACACGTCGCTCCGTGCAGCAGGGCTCCCCAGAACTCGAAGGCGAACGCGTCCCAGGAGACGGGAGCGGTCTGGAGCCAGACACGTTCGGGGCTCAGATCGAAGCCGTCCTGCCCGGTGAAGGTCGACACGATCGCGCTGTGCGGGGACAGGACGCCCTTGGGAACGCCGGTCGAGCCGGACGTGAACATGACGCACGCGGGGGACCGAGGCGACACGCGCAGACCGAGGCCGGCGCCGCTGTAGTCGGCGTTCACAAAGGCCTCGGTGTCCACCGCAACGACCCGCTCGGCACCAGTGCGCCGGTCGAGCAGCCCGCGCCGCGTGACGACCAGACCGGCACGCGCCGCCGTGACCATGGAGGCCAGCCGGGCGTCGGGGAAACCGGGGTCGAGCGGCACATATCCGGCACCGGCCTTGAGTACCGCCAGCAGCGCCACGGCGTGGTCGATACCGCGTTCCAGCAGGACGCCGACCAGTGAGCCCGGGGTGACGGCGTGCTCGCGCAGATGGCGTGCGAGACGGTTGGCGCGGGTGTCGAGTTCGGCGTAGGTGAGCGAGTCGTTCTCAAAGACCAGCGCCACCGCATGGGGGCGGTCACTCGCCCGCTCCTCGAACAGTTCGTGCACCAGTGACTGCGGTCCACCGACAGCGGTGTCGTTGACGTCGACGACCAGGGCGGTGAACTCGTCCTCGGTGAGCAGGTCGATCTCGCCGATGGTGGTGGCGGGGTCGGCCGCGGCGGCGGTGAGGACCCGGACCAGCCGCCGGCCGATGGTCTCGGCGGTCTCTTGGTCGAACAGGTCACACGCGTACTCGATCGACAGCCGCAGACCGCCGTCGGACTCGGGGCCCGCCGCGATGAAGAGGTCGAACTTGGCGACGCTCAGATGGCCGGTGACCTCGGTGCTGTGAGTGCCGGACAGCTCGATCTCAGCTGTACCGGTGTTTTCCGCCCATCCGATGGAGGTTTGGAAGAGGGGGTGTCGTGCGAGGGAGCGTGGGGGGCTGAGTGCTTCGACGACCTGCTCGAAGGGCAGGTGGGTGTGGTCGAAGTCGTCCAGGTCGTGTTGGCGGATGCGGGCGAGTAGTTCGGTGAAGGTGGGGTTTCCGGACACGTCTGTGCGCAGGACCAGGGTGTTGACGAAGAATCCGACCAGGTCGTCCAGGGCCTGGTCGTCGCGGCCGGCGACCACGGTGCCCAGCGGGATGTCCTCTCCTGCTCCCAGCCGGGAGAGCAGGACCGCGACCGCGGCCTGCACCGCCATGAAGGGGGTGGCTCCGGCCGATCGGGCGACCGTGCGGATTCGGTCGAACACGTCGGGGGCGAGCGTGAGCGAGACCCGACCACCGCGATAGGACGACACCTGGGGGCGTGGCCGGTCGGTGGGCAGGGCCAGTTCCTCGGGAAGGTCCTGCAGGCGGG
>NZ_JBHXQY010000194.1:0-2603 GCF_042716955.1 Nocardiopsis sp. NPDC058631
CGAGTTGCCGTACTGTGCCGTCTGAAGCCAGGTGTATAGCCCTCTAGACGGTGGTGGTGTGCGTGCGTATCTGGGCCCGGATGTTCCCTAGCCATGTCGATGAAGTGGCCCGTGTCCGGGCCTTCGTGCGAGCCCTGCTCGACGGACACCCCACCGTCGATGACGCTGAACTCGTCGCCAGCGAACTGGCCACGAACGCCTTGCGCCACTCCCGTAGCGCTGCCCCCAACGCCCTGTTCGTCGTCCGCGTTCGCGACCACGGCGACCGCGTCCGCATATCGGTGGCCGACTACGGCAACGATGAGAAGTGGGACGGCACCCCTGACAGCCCTGACCCGATGGCCGAGCACGGTCGGGGCCTGCTACTCGTGGCGAGTCTGTCCAAGGACTGGGGCGTGACCGAGGAACCCATCGGCACCTGTGTGTGGGCTGACTTGGCCTCCTTCAACAAGCTGTGAGTGGTCCGCGCATGCCCCGGCGTCGTGCTCGGCTGCGGGCGGTGGACGCCGAAACCGGGGTGGAGATTTCACCAGCTCTGTCTAGGGTCCTAGACTCGGTTCGTGTGACCGAGGGGGCAGCCATGCCGGGCCAGTTTGAACGCATTGCGGAGATCGAAGATCCTTTCGAGCTGCTGCGGGCCGCCACAGAACGGCTGGCCGAAGCGCAGCAAGAGGTGACCGAGCTGTCGCGCCTGCGCCGTCGGCTGATCCAGGATCTGCACTCCCAAGGCATGTCCTACGCGCAGATCGCCGAGAAGGCCGGCCTGAGCCGCGGACGCATCCACCAGATCCGCCACACCGGCCCCGCCCCCGAAGCCGCCTTCCTCGGTGTGGGCACGGTCACTGTGGCGACCCCGCTGCGGCACGACCCCCTCAAGGGGCGCCCGGTCCTGTCCCTGGACGACATGGCCACCGGCCAAGCCCTGGAGGACCTGGTCCGTTCCTTCGACATGCAGACCGTGTCCGATCACGTGAGTGTCGATGGTGTGATCGACCTGAACCGGCCCAACCTGGTGGTGGTCTGCGGACCAGCCATGTCCGAGGCCATGCGCAACGCCTACGACACCGACCCCGTACTGAGGTGGGAGCGCACCGACGCCTGGCAGCTCACCGACACCCGTACCGGCCAGAGCTACCGGTCCGGCCAGGAGATGGACCCTCAAGAACTCATGGACGTGGCCTATGTGGGACGCCTGGCCCGCCCGGACGGGCAGGGGACCTTCCTCGCCATAGCGGGCATCCATCCGCAGGGCTCGCGCGGGGTGGCCCACTTCCTCAATCGCGAGATCGCCTCGCTGTGGGGACAGGTCCGCGATGAACGGTTCTCGGCGCTGGTGCGCACGGTCTACGACCCGGCCACCAACGAACCCGAACACACGGAACTGATCACGCCCGTCTACCACCACGGACAGGACTGAGCGACACCGTGCCCTTCCTCTTGGCCACCGCTCCCGGCTCACCCGGCCGCGACAATGAGGACTTCGCCGCCGTCACCACCAACGGGGTAGTGCTGTTGGACGGGGCCAGCGCACCGCCCGGTATCGACATCGGCTGTACGCACGGGGTCGCCTGGTTCACCCGCCGCCTCGGCGGTCTCCTGCTGGCCGGACTCGCGGGCGACCAACCCCTCAAAGACGTGCTCGCCGAGGCGATCACCACCGTGTCATCGCTCCATGGGGACGGTTGCGATCTGGCCAATCAGGAGACGCCCTCGGCCACCGTCGTCCTGGTCCGCTTCGCCGGTGACCGCTTGGAGTACCTGGTGTTGTCGGATTCGGTACTCCTGGCTGAGGCCACCGACGGCACGGTCACCGACATCACCGACACCCGCCTCGATGACTTGAAGTGGAAGCTCGCCGCCGCTCCCTTCACCACCACCGAGGGCACCCCCGAACGCCAGTCCGAACTCCACGAACGGGCTCACGCCATCCGGGCCTACCGCAACGTGCCGGACGGGTTCTGGACCGCCGGCGCCGACCCTCGCGCGGCCACCGAAGCCCTGACCGGCTCCCTGCCCCTGGACCAGCTGGCCGGATTCGCCGCGATGACGGACGGAGCCACGCGCGGGGTGGAGGTATTCGACGCACAGACCTGGTCCGACTGCTACACCCTCGCCGCCAAGGACGGCCCCGCCGCGCTCATCGACCACGTGCGCGCACTGGAACAGGGTGACGCTGACCAGCGTGAATACACGTCCGGCAAGCCCCATGACGACGCCACCGTCGTCACTTGGACCCCCGCCTGATTAGCCCCCTAGACAATCCATCGATCGTCTTGCTACCTTCTGCATAGACCCCTAGACAACAGTCTTCGGGTGAACACGCCTCCCACTGTCTAGGGGGGTCGACAGATTGGAAGCTGATCGATGGCTATTCAGGGTGCGTTGCCGGTGGCGTTCGACGTGGTCTTCCCTGCGGGTGCGTTCGCGCTCGGGGTGGAGGCGATCACCGACTTCGAGACCAAGCGTCCGCAGATGGACAAGGACACCGGTCTGCCGCTGTGGGCGGTGGACGTGATCGACGCCGACCCCGAAGCGCGCGGCAAGGCCAAGAGCGTGAAGGTCAAGGTCGCCGCCCAGGTGTGCCCGACCCTGCCGGACGAGGT
>NZ_JBHXQY010000195.1:0-2432 GCF_042716955.1 Nocardiopsis sp. NPDC058631
CTACCTGTCCGGCCTCGTCCTCATCGCGACCACCGACACCGATGACGAGGGCGGCCTGTCCAGGTACCTCCTCGGGGCGGCGGTCATGCTCATGGTGCTCAGCTCAGGAGGGAGTTCCAGCGGCGTTCGAGGTCGGCGGTGCCGGACCCGGTGAGGGAACCGTAGACGTTCAGGCGGGCGATGCCGCCGTCGGGGAACACGTCGGTGCGTACGTGGGTGGCCGTGACGGGTGTGTCCAGGACGAAGCGGTGGGCGCTGTCGGGCTGGAGCCGGGTCCTGCCCACGATCTCGAACCACGTGTCCGGGGCGGACGAACCCGCGTCCCGCCCCAGGACGGTCACCCAGCCCGCGGAGTTGCCCTTGAGGTAGGCGGTGTCGATCTCCAGGGCGCGCACCGTGGCCTGTCCGGTGAGGCGGAAGCGCACCCAGTCGTTCCCGGTGTCGCGGCGGCGGCGGTTCTCCCAGCCGTCGTCCATCTTCTGCGAGCGCCCGGGGAGGATGGTGTTGCTGGGCGACGAGTAGAAACGGTCCGAGGCGTCCTCGACCGTGCCGCCGTTGACCAGGGCCGCCAGGTCGAAACCGCCCAGGGAGGCCAGCCAGGCGGGGTCGGCGACCGGTTCGCCGTACACGCGCAGTCGGGCGACCCCGCCGTCGGGGAACTGCTTGAGGCGCAGGTGGGTCCACCTGCGTTCGAGGGTCACCTCGAAGTCGTTGGCGGCGTGCCCGTGGACGGGCACGCGGGGCACGATCTCGGTCCACTCGGCGGCCAGGAGTTCGTCCGTGGTGGGCGTGCCGACCAGGTGGGCGGCCTCGACGGAGACCTCGGTGGGGTGGTTGCCGCGGAAGTGCGCCGTGTCGACGACCAGCCCCCGGACGACGCCGGGGAGGCCGAGGCGGACCAGGGCCCAGTCGTGGTCGTCGGCGGTCGGGTGGGGCTGCTCGGCGCCGACGCCGCGGCGGCGCCTGGTCTCCCAGCCGTCCATGACCTTGCCCTTGTGTCCGAAGGCGTGCGGGTCGAACTCCGCGCGGTCGGGCTTGAGGAGGTTCTCGCGCTGGGCGAAGAACTCGTCGTTGGCGGCGACCACACCGCCCCCCAACCGGCGGTCGGCGAGGTCGACGAGGCCGGAGAAGTCGTGTCCGCCGTCCCGGTAGTCGGCGTAGGGGTCGCCGCCCGCGTAGGGCTGGGCGTTGTAGTCGCGCGGATCGAAGGGGCGGCCTTGGGTCATGTCTCTCCCGGGGTCGAGGTCGTCGGACGCTTCTCAGGGTCCCAAGAGAAACCGGTAACTTCTAGCGAAAGTTTATGATCACTCTGTTCAGCTGAACTGAACATGTGTGCTGACGAGCCCGTCGGCCGTGTGCGCCAGGGCGCGCAGTACCGCCGCGACCCGCGGATGCTCCCCGGCCCCCGACCGCACGGCGGTCACCACGTGGCGGCGCGGCTGGTCGGAGTGCGGGACGCGCAGGCAGACCCCCGGGGTGTCGTCCGTCGCGGCCAGGCGGGGGATCAGCGCGACACCCATGCCCGCGGCGACCATGTCGAGGATGGCCCTCCAGTCGGAGGCCACGTGCGCCTGCTCGGGGACGAACCCCGCCTGGGCGCAGGCGGCGACGGTGATGTCCCGCCATGGGCCGGACGCCCCGTAGATCCAGGGCTCGGCGGAGAGGTCGCGCAGGCGCAGCGCACGGGCGGACGCGAGGCGGTGGTGCGCGGGCAGGGCCACGTCCAGGGGGTCGGTGAGGAGTGCCCTCCGGTCGTAGCGGCCGTCGTGGCCGGTCGGAGCCTGGGCGGCCAGGGACAGTCCGACGTCGATCTCGCCCGCCGAGAGGAGGTCGTAGACCTCGGCGGCGTCGGCCTGGCGCACCTTCGCCGTCAGGCCGGGGTGCGTGCGGCGGAGGGCGCTCAGCGCGGGGACCACGAGGCGGGGGATGGCGGTGGCGAAGGCGCCGACGCGGACGTGCCCGATCTCGCCCCGGACGAACCCCTCCAGCTCCGCCTCGGCCCGTTCCAGCTGGGCCAGCACGATGTCGGTGTGGCCGAGCAGGACGTGCGCCGCGTCGGTGAGGCGGACCCGCCGCCCGTGCGCCTCCAACAGCGGCACCCCCACCTGGCGTGAGAGGGAGGAGAGCTGCTGGGAGACGGCGGACGGGGTCATGCTCAGGGCCTCGGCGGTCGCCCTGACGGTGCCGAACTCCTCCAGGGCGCGGAGGACGCGGAGTTTGCGGAGGTCCCAGTCGGTCACCCTCCCAGGAATACCATTCAGGGCCCCTGAACGGAATCCGCGGTTCCGCGTCGGCCGCGGGGCGGGCGCGCCTGCCGACGGCGCCCGCCCCGCACGGTCTAGGGCGTGTTCCGTGGATGCTTTCGGTTGATTCGGCGCTTGCGCCGATCGCCGCGAGCGGCCTCCAGGCAATCTCTCGCAAGACGAGTAGCG
>NZ_JBHXQY010000196.1:0-2185 GCF_042716955.1 Nocardiopsis sp. NPDC058631
TGGAACGAGGATCCCCGGCCGTTCGTATGGCACAAGACGGCCGAGGAGATCCTCGAATCCCTCGCAGCGTACTGCCGACGAATTAACGACTCAGGGCACTAGGGCGCAATACACCCTAGGCCACGCGGTCCGGCCCCTCGCGCTCTGCGGGTCCCGTCCCCCGGGCCGGGGGACGGCCGGGGGACCCCGGCGCACCCCGCGTCCGCCTCACGCGAGACGGGCGCGGGGAGGCGTCCGGGACGGTCAGCTCCCCAGCAGGGTCTGCCCCACGTAACCCCCCTCCGCGCAGCCGGGGGGAACCGCGAACACGGCCGAGCCCACCGCGGTCACCCACTCGTTGAGCAGGTCGAGTTCGTCCAGGCTCCGCTGGATGGGTACGAACTGGCGTACGGGATCGGCCTGGAACGACGCGAACAGCAGTCCGGCCTCCTCCCCGCCCGCTCCGCGCAGGTCGTAGTTGTAGGCGCGTCGGAAGATCCGCTGCCCCGGGTCGCCGGTGACCGCCCTGCGCACGTGGGCGAACGCCGGGACGACCGTCAGCCCGGTGGCGCCGGTGGCGGCCAGGTCCACCTCGTCGTGCTCGGCCTCCCCCGTCAGAGGCGCGCCGTTGTCCAGCCTGCGGCCGATGACGGCCTCGCGCGCGGGCCGGTCCAGTTCGTCCCACGTGTCCAGGTGGGTGGCGATGCGCCGTAGCACCAGCCCCGTCCCTCCCTCCAACCACGCGGGTCCGCCGCCGCCCCACACCAGCCGCTCGAAGTCCGCCGTCCCCGGCTCCGGGTTGACGGTGCCGTCGACCTGGCCCATCAGGTTGCGCATAGTCGTGCCGTCGGGCTGGGAGCCGTGGGCCCGGCGGAACCCGCTCTGGGTCCACCTGGGACGGGTGAAGGCCCGCGCGTCCTTGAGGAGCATCCGTACCGCGTGCGAGACCGTGAGGGGATCGTCCGCGCACACCTGCACCAGCAGGTCCGCCCCGCCCCATGCGGGGTCGAGCCGGTCGTGGTCGAACTCCGGCAGGGGCCCCAGCCAGTCCGGTACCGCGTCGGGGTCCACACGTTCCACCAGCCCCCGTCCGAAGCCGAACGTGGTGGTGAGACGGGCCGGGACCTCCGCCAGTTCGGGTTCGGTGTCGGCCAGGGCCGGCTCACCCCGGGCCAGTCGGGCCGCGTCGTCGCTGAGCAGCCGCATGAGCCGCCGGACCCCCTCCGCGTCGACCTTTGGCCCCAGGTCCAGTGCGACGAACGTGCCGTGCGCCTGGGGCGGGGTCTCCACGCCCGCCTGGTGGGGGCCGTGGAAGGGCACGGTCAGGGAGCCGTGGAGCGGGGGGACGGCGGCCGGGTCGGGGCCGCCCGCCCGGTCGGCCCATCTGGCGGCCCCGGCCCCGGCCACCCCTGCGGCACCGAGGCCGGCCGCCCCGCCCAGGAGCAGGAGGCGGCGGCTCAACGGGCCGGAGCCCGCAGCGCGTTCCGCCATCAGTGGTCCCCGCCCCCGTGCCCTTCGTGCCCGTCGCCCCCGTACTCCTCGTTGGCTCCGGCGTACTCCTTGACGGGTGCGGTGAAACCGGCGGTGGAACCGTCGGAGAACTCCACGGTCACCGTGGTCTCGTCCCCCGGTTCCAGGTCGCGAGTGAGGTCCATGAGCATGATGTGGTCGGCACCGGGCTCCAGGGGGAGACCGCCCTCGGCAGGGACGGCGAACCCGCCGTCCTTCTCGCGCATGGTGCCGTCCGCGCCCTCGGTGACGACCTCGTGCAGTTCGACGGTGTCGGCGGCGTCGTGGGAGGCGGCGACGATCGTGACCTCGGTGTCGGAGCCGTTGGTGATCTCGCCGAAGACGGCGGTCATGCCGTCGTCGGCGCCTGCGGCCTTGACCCAGGGGTCGGTGATCCCGAAGGCGTCGGCGGCGGTGGCGGTGTCCGCGGAGGGGGAGGGGGCGCCCGCGTCGGTGGTGGTGTCCGGGGAGGTCGCGGAGCCGCCGCAGGCGGTCAGGGCGAAGGCGAGGAGGGCGGTGGCGGCCCACGTACGTGTCGGGTTCACGGGTGTTCGCTCCAGGTTCTGGGCCGCACTGCCGCGGCCGTCCACCCCTGGTGTCGGATCCGCGGGCCGTTCGGTTCCCGGGAACTCGGAAGCTCGCTCTCCGCGTGCGCGGGCGGGAAGGCGCACGGGGCCGGGTCCGGGCGGCGCAGGCC
>NZ_JBHXQY010000197.1:0-2054 GCF_042716955.1 Nocardiopsis sp. NPDC058631
CCTCCCGGGTGGCGTCCGCTCTGGGATCGTCCACCTTGGTAGGCCCGGCACACCCCGGCGCCCGGCGCCACGCGCACACCCCCCCGCCCCACGACTGCGCCGCCGAGCGGCTTCACGCCGCCCGACGGCGCAGTGTCCTCGGTGTCCCGGGGAGGGGTCAGCGCCGGTCCTGGGGGTCCCGACCGCGGTCGTCGCGACGGTCGCGTCCCTCACCGGTCGGTGCCTCGTCCCCACCCTCCGGAAGCTCCTGCTCCTCCGCGTCGGTCCAGACGATTCCGTCCTCCGTGTCGACGTCGACCAACTCGACGCCTTCGAGGACGGCCAGCCTCTCGTCGGCGTCGGTCACGCCGTCGCTGTCCACGGCCGAGGCCCGCGAGAAGTACTCCCGGGCGTCGTCCTCACGGCCCAGTTCCTCCAGGACGTCGGCGTAGGCGTAGAAGAGGCGGGCGACATACGGGCGGGCCCTGCGCTCCTTCAGCTCCGGCACCTGGAGTTCGGCCAGGGCGGCCTTGGCGTCGCCCATGTCGCGGCGCGCACCGGCGGCGACGATCCGCAGCTCGATACGGTCGGCGGTGTCCAGGGAGTCCGCAGCGGGGTCGCTGGTGATCTCCAGTGCCCGCTCGGGTCGGCCCAGGCCACGCTCACAGTCGGCCATGATGGCGAGGAAGCTGTCGCGGCCGCTCATACGGCGTGCGGCACGCAGGTCCGACAACGCCTCCTGCCACTTGCCGACGGTGTAGGCGGCCACGCCGGAAGCTTCTCTCACACCGGGAACACGCGACGCCTTGCGGCGTGCGTACGCGGCGTGCGCGTAGGCCCTCTCGGGCTCCTCGTCCAGGAGCAGGCCGGCCGCGACGATGTGCTTGCCGATGAGTTCGGCCAGGGACTTGGGCAGCGAGTGGAGGTCGCGCCGGGTCTCGGGGTCCAGCTGGGAGAAGGTGGCCTCCTCCGGGAGCTGCGGCGGGATGTCCGCGGGATCGCGGTCCTCGCGAGGAGGACGACGGTCGTCACGCCTGTCGTCCCGACCGCGGAAGTTCCCCCCGCCACGGTTGTCCCTGTCCCGGTTGCCACCGCGGTCGCCCTGCGGGGCGCGGTCATCGCGACCCCGGTAACCACCACCACGACGGTCGCCCTGCGGGGCACGGTCGTCGCGACCCCGGTAACCACCACGGTCACCCTGCGGGGCACGGTCATCGCGACCCCGGTAACCACCACGGTCACCCTGCGGGGCACGGTCGTCCCGGCGGTCTCCTCCGCGGTAACCACCACGGTCACCCTGGGGAGCGCGGTCGTCGCGACCCCGGTAACCACCACGATCGCCCTGGGGAGCGCGGTCATCGCGACCCCGGTAACCACCACGATCGCCCTGGGGAGCGCGGTCGTCCCGACCCCGGTAACCACCACGATCGCCCTGCGGGGCACGATCGTCGCGGCGGTCTCCTCCGCGGTAACCACCACGGTCACCCTGCGGGGCACGGTCATCGCGACCCCGGTAACCACCACGGTCACCCTGCGGGGCACGGTCATCGCGACCCCGGTAACCACCACGGTCACCCTGCGGGGCACGATCGTCCCGGCGGTAACCACCACCTCGGCGGTCGTCCCCGCCTCTGTTCTCCCGGGGGCCGCTGTAGCCGGATCGGGAGCGGGGTTCTTCGCCTCGTCCACGACCGCCAGGCTCGCCGGAGCGGTCACCACCATGCTCGTTTGCTCCGGAGTCCTCGCGGTCTCCCGATCGGCTGTCCTCAGTCATCCAACCCGTCCGTCAACACTCAAAAGCGCTGCCACCTTGAGCAGTAGCAGCGCGTCATAGTACTCGTGCCCTCCAG
Organism: Nocardiopsis sp. NPDC058631; assembly: GCF_042716955.1. Lineage (NCBI taxonomy): Bacteria > Bacillati > Actinomycetota > Actinomycetes > Streptosporangiales > Nocardiopsidaceae > Nocardiopsis > Nocardiopsis sp. NPDC058631. The sequence goes on from NZ_JBHXQY010000197.1 coordinate 1,830, forward strand.
CTTACGACATGAGATCGCCACTCACCGCCAAAGCGGCAGCTACCTCACGTCACCGACCAGTGGGAACTCTCTCCACATCCGGGCAGCCAAGCCCACACTCTGATTCACAAACGCACAAGATCGGGTAACAAAAAAAGGGAGGGAGCCGCCCATCACAGGCAACCCCCTCCCCAACAAAAAACCGTGGCAGCGACCTACTCTCCCACCCCACCACAGGGCAGTACC
>NZ_JBHXQY010000198.1:0-1894 GCF_042716955.1 Nocardiopsis sp. NPDC058631
CCCGTCTCCCGCCGGATGGCGGCGTTGATCAGGTTCGCGGCCCGGTTGGCGGAGAGTCAGCCGTTGTTGCCGTAGAACTGGTCGCGGGCGGCGTCGGTCGCGGCACCGCCCGGATCCTCGATGACGCCGCCGATCGTGTCGGCCTGGTCCTGGAACCCCTCGACGCCCTCGGTGACTCCGCCGAGCGCGTCCTGGCCGTAGGCCTGGGCCTGCTCCGTCACACCGCCGTAGGCCTCCTCGCCGAAGGTCTGCGCGGACTCGACCGCGCCGCCGTAGGTCTCCTCACCAAAACCCTGCGCCGACTCGACGGCGGAGCCGACCCCCGTTCCCTCCAGGGTGTCGGTCACCCCCTGGGACACCTCTTCGGCGGCGCCGCCGAAGAGTCCCTTGAACCAGCCGATCAGGTCGTCGAACATCGCTCACTCGCTTCATAGGTTGACCTCGACCCCGTACCCATGTCATATAAGGCCCTGGTAAGGGGTTCGAGCGCCGGACGGTGGTCCTGGGGCGCGGTTTTCTGTTGCGACGCCTGCGCTCCGCGCGGGTCCACCGCCCTCCCAGGCCCCATCCTGCCGGATGGGAACCGACCGTAGGCGAACGTGCCAGGAGCGGTCCCGTGCTCTCCTCCGCCGGCCCGGGGGCGGGCGTGCTCGCCGACGCCCGGCCGCTCACCCCAGGTAGTCCTGCGGACCCCCCTCACGGACCGTGTCGAGGGTGACGCAGTGGAACCCCCCGCCCAGGACCCGGGAGTGCCGCAGGCGCCGCGGGACCACAGTGATGCCCCGCCCCTCCAGGAGCCGGACGAGCTCGGTCTGATCCCCGTCGACGACGGCGGTCTCCTCGTCCACCATCAGGAGGTTCATGCCGACCCACGGTGTACTGAGCGTGTGCGGCACCGCGGTCGGGCCGACCTCCATCGGCGGACACCACAGCACGTCCCAGCCCTTCAGGGCCCCGGGCACGGTGGCCGGGGTGACGCGCTCGGGGTTGAGCAGCACCAGCCCGGGACGCAGCAGGCAGATGGTGCTGTCGATGTGGGTGCCCTCGTAGACGCCGCGCAGGGGGTGCACCCGCACGTCGCCGAGCAGCCGCAGGGTCGACTCCAGCCACCGCAGCCCCAGTTCGTTGCCGCTGCGGGAGACCTGGTAGAAGACGTCCCGGCCGAGTCTGAGGCAGTTCGCCGCCTCGAACGCGGGCTCCGACTCGCCCAGTACGGGGAAACCGTCCGCGTCGTACTCGTACAGGGAGTCGTCGAGCACCGGCCGCGGGGCCGAGATCCAGTGGGCACCACGCAGGAGGTAGTCCTGGAACAGCGGACGCCACCCGAACGTCTCGAAGTAGCGGGCCCGCATCGGGCTGGGGCTCTCGATGAGCGCCGGTCCCACCACGAGGGTGAGGTCCCGGGGGCAGTACGAGCTGCGGCCGGTCGTCCGCCAGCCGGGGCCGCCGTACTCGACGCCGTGGTCGACGGCGGGCGGCCGGTGGACGGTCACGCCGAGGTCCCGCAGCGTGTCGGCCAGGACCGCGAGGTCCTCGTTCGACTCCTCGATGACGTGTCGGGGGAAGAGGCCGGTGCCGATCCCGAGCAGCTCCGAGGGCGTCAGGTCCGGGTAGCAGTTCAGCCAGGCCGACGGGTCCGTCAGCGGAGGGACCCGTGAGTGGGTCGCGTCTCCGACGACCACCTCCCTCAACCTGGTGAACTCGTCCCACGAGTGCACGGCCGGCAGCACCGGCCGGGGCGAGGGGGCGTGCGGGGCAAGGTCCGGACGCACCACCGGCGCGTCCGCGGTTCCAGAGCTCATGTGTTCCTTCCCGCGAACTGCAGGTCCTACGTCCCCGTGTCTGGGGGCGGCGTCCAGATACCGGCCCACCTGCCCGACCAGGACGTTCATCT
>NZ_JBHXQY010000199.1:0-1794 GCF_042716955.1 Nocardiopsis sp. NPDC058631
GGATGCTGTTGGTTAATTCCGGGTTCTGGCCCCATGTGACGCCGTTCTCCATGACCCTTGGTCGTGGAGAACGGCGTTGTCGTATGGGATGGGTGCCGATGTCGATGCAGCCGAAGGAACCAGCCGAGATCCCCACCGAGACGGTGCGGGTGGCGCGGGCCGCGTTCCCCAAAAGCAGCCTGGCGATCCGGGTCCGTGACGAGCTGGGGCCGTTGTTCAACGATCAGGAGTTCGCGGACCTGTTCCCCTCCCGGGGCAAACCGGCCTGGTCACCGGGCCGGTTGGCGCTGGTGTCGGTACTGCAGTTCGTGGAGGGGCTCACCGACCGCCAAGCGGCGGAGGCGGTCAGAGCCCGGATCGACTTCAAGTACGCCCTCGGCCTTGAACTGGACGATGCCGGGTTCGACTTCTCGGTGCTCTCGGAGTTCCGTGACCGCCTGGCCGGAGCCGACGCCGGACGGCGGGTCCTGGACGCCATCCTGGCCGCTGCCCGGGACCAAGGGCTACTCAAGACAGCGGGCCGGGCCCGCACCGACTCCACCCACGTGCTGTCCGCGGCGCGTGAGCTGTGCTGGCTGGAGCTGGTCGCCGAAACCCTGCGCGCCGCGTTGAACGCCCTCGCTCTCACCTGCCCGGACTGGCTGGCCCAAGTCGCCGAGCCGGACTGGTTCAAGCACTACGCCACCAGGGTCGAGGACTCCCGCTTCCCCAAGTCCCGCGCCAAACGCGACGAGGTGGGAGCGCGGATCGGCCGTGAGGGCACCCTCCTGCTTCAGGCTGTCTACTCCAAGGAGGCACCCACTCACCTGCGGGCGCTGGAGCAGGTGGAGATTCTGCGCCAAGTGTGGGTCCAGCACTTCCACCAAGTGCAGGGCCAGGTGATGCGCAGGGGCCCAAAAGACCGCCCTCCGGGCGCGATACGCCTGGTCACCCCCTATGACCGTGAGGCGCGTGGCAGCGTCAAACGCGACACCATGTGGGACGGCTACAAGGTCCACCTCACCGAGACCTGCGAGCCGGACGCCGTGCACCTGGTCACGAACATGGCCACCACTCTCGCCACGGTCCCCGACAGTGTGATGGGCCAGACGATCCACGACGGGCTCGCCGCCCGGGAGTGCCTGCCCGACGAGCACTGGGTGGACGCCGGATACCCCACCGCCTCCCAGGTCGTGGCCGCCTGCACCGAGCACGGCGTCGACCTGCAAGGACCGATGGCGGACAACACCGCCGCTTCGGCCGGCGGCCCCTACGGGCAGGACGCCTTCACCATCGACTGGGACCGCGAGCACGTGAGGTGCCCGGACGGGGCCACCAGCACGCAGTGGCACCACCGCCGCTCGCAGCAGGGCCTGCCCGTCATCCGAGTCCGTTTCAGTCCCGCCGACTGCCGCCCCTGCCCCCACCTGCGTGCATGCGTCAACTCGCCCAAGGCCGAACGCCGTGAGCTCAACCTGCGGCACCGGGACGAGTACGAAGCCGTCCGGACCGCCCGCACCGAGCAGCGGACCGATGCCTGGAAAGAGCGCTACAAGGTCCGTGCCGGGGTCGAGGGCGCCGTCTCCCAGGGCGTTGGGCGCTGTGGCCTGCGCAGATCCCGTTACCGGGGCCTGGCCAAGACCAGCCTCCAGCACCAGTTGACAGGTGCCGCGATCAACCTCGCCCGTATCGATGCCCACCTGACTGGCGTTCCCCGGGCTCGTACCCGCATCAGTCACTTCGCAGCGCTTCGCCCCGCCGAGCAACAGCTCGACGGGGCGACGTGATCAGGACCCCGAAATAGCCAACAGCATC
>NZ_JBHXQY010000200.1:0-1792 GCF_042716955.1 Nocardiopsis sp. NPDC058631
AGGCGTTGGACTGTGGGGTTTTCGAAGAGGGTGCGGACTTTGGTGTGGATGCCCAGGGTGGTGCGGATGCGGGCGATGAGTTGGGTGGCCAGGAGGGAGTGGCCGCCCAGGGCGAAGAAGTCGTCGGTGGTGCCGACGGTGTCCAGGCCCAGGGTGTGGGCGAAGAGGGTGCACAGGATTTCTTCGCGTGGGGTGCGGGGTGGCTGGTGGGTGTGGGTGGTGGTGGGGTCGGGTGTGGGTAGGGCGGTGTGGTCGATTTTGCCGTTGGTGGTCAGTGGTAGGCCGTGGGGCAGGACGATGACGGTGGTGGGGACCATGTAGTCGGGTAGCAGGTGGGTGGTTTGTTCGCGGATGTGGTGGGGGTCGAGTTGGTGTCCGGGGGCGGGGACGGTGTAGGCGGTCAGGTGTTTGTGGCCGTGGGTGGTGTGGGTGGTGACCAGGGCGTCGGTGATGTGGTCGAGGCTGGTCAGGGTGGTTTCGATTTCGGCGGGTTCGATGCGGTAGCCGCGGATTTTGACTTGGTGGTCGGTGCGTCCGTTGAAGATGAGGTCGCCGTGGGGGGTCCAGTGGGCGAGGTCTCCGGTGCGGTACATGCGTGTGCCGGGGGTGTGGGGGTGGGGGTTGGCGGTGAAGTGGGTGGCGGTGAGGGCGGGTTGGTGGGTGTAGCCGCGGGCGAGTCCGGTGCCGGTGATGTAGAGCTCGCCTTGGACGCCGGGTGGGACGGGTTGGAGGTAGGGGTCCAGGAGTAGGAGGCCGGTGTGGTGCATGGGGTGGCCCAGGGGGACGGGGCCGGTGGGTCCGGTGGGGTTGTGGGTGTGGGTCCAGGGTTGTTGGGTGGCGCACAGGGTGGTTTCGGTGGGTCCGTAGGTGGTGCGCACGGTCATGTGGGGGTGGGTGGTTAGGAGGCGGGTTACGGCGGTGGGGGAGATGGTGTCTCCGCCGGTGGTGATTTCGGTGAGTCCGGTGAGGCTGTGGGGGTCTTCTTCGACGATGACGCGGAACATGCCGGCGGTGAGGCTGAGGTGGGTGATGTGGTGGGTGGGGATGAGGTGGGTCAGGGCGGTGGTGTCGGTGGTTTCGTCTGGGGCGATGACGGTTTGTGCGCCGTGGAGTAGGGGTGCCCAGATTTCGTAGGTGGAGGCGTCGAAGGCGTGGGGGGCGTGGAAGAGGACTCGGTGGTGGGGTTGCAGGTTCCAGGCGGGGTCGGTGGCGAGGTCGACGATGCTTTGGTGGGTGATGGCGATGGCTTTGGGGGTTCCGGTGGTGCCGGAGGTGTGCATGGTGTAGGCGGTGTCTTGGGGGCGCACGGTGGGGAGTGGGTGGTGTGGGCTGGTGGTTTGGTAGGTGGTGTGGTCGCTGGTCAGGGTGTGGTGGTGGGTGAGGCCGGGGTGGTGGGCCAGGGTGGTGTCGGTGATGACGAGTGGGCAGGGGTTGTGGGCTAGGAGTTGTTGGAGGCGGTGGGGGGGTAGGTCGGTGTGGAGGGGTTGGTAGGCGGCTCCGGTTTTGAGGATGGCTAGGAACGTGATGATGGTGTGGTGGCTGCGGCGCATGAGGACGGGTACGTCCATGCCGGGTGTGATGCCGTGGTTGATGAGGTTTTGGGCGAGGTGGTGGGCTCGGGTGTTGAGTTGGTGGTAGGTGAGGGTGCCGTGTTCCCAGCGCAGTGCGGTGTGGTGGGGGTGTTGGGTGGTGTGGGTGTTCAGGTGTTGGAGCAGGGTGGTGGGTTGGGTTGGGGGGTGGGGTCCGTGTCCTTGGTGGAGGAGGGTGCGGGTTTCCTCGGAATCGAGCAGGT
>NZ_JBHXQY010000201.1:0-1778 GCF_042716955.1 Nocardiopsis sp. NPDC058631
GCGACCGCGTCCCCGCCGGGCTCGGCCGCGGCGTTGGCCGACCAGATCGGATTCACGTACACATCCGCACCCTCATACGGATTGTCCACACGCTCCGCGGCGGAGGAAGTACTGGTGGCGGCGACCGTGAGAGAGGCGGTAAGTGCCAGTCCGGCAGCGGTGGCAAGGCCGCGCCGTGCCCACGGAGTTCGTTGCTTGTCGCGAGGGGAGTTTCTCATGTTGTTTTTCTTCCTCATGGGGAGCGGGTGACCAGAAGGAGTGTGTGGGCCGCCGGGCGCACAACGGCGCCCGGCGGACCCTGGCTGGGGTGAACGCGGATGTTCCTGGTGGTGAGCGGGCCACAGGCGGTCCTGAGATGCGGGGTAAGACGGGCGGGTGGTCGGAGGTGTATCGCCGGGAAAAAGGCGAGGAAAACGGGGGGTTGGGAACTGGAAGAAGGTTGGGAGCGCTCCCAGTCGGCAGCGGGAATGGTGATCTGTGTTGTTCGGTCAAGGGGTGCGAAGGGCGTTCCGCGGATGGTTACGGGGGGTTACTGTCTCGGAACGCTTTTCAGAACCGTAGCTTTCCAATGGTGATATGTAAACACCAAATGACGACAGTGTTTCTGGGACGCGGTCCCTTTTCAATGGACTGCCAGGTGGTGACCTGGTTCACAACTGTTCAGTAATACCAAGGGGTTTCCAGGCGATCACACAGAGCTGGCCGACCGCTGCCGCCGCGACCCGGAACGGGGCCGGCGGGCCCGCGCACTCCGCGGCGATCCCGCCCGGCACCGCGCCCAGGGCTGCGCTGCCCGGCTCCGCCAGCCGGTACACGCCCCCCGCCCGGCGCTCCAGCCACCCGTACACCCGTGACCCTGCTCCGGCCGCCACGAACAGGCCGAACCCGGCCGCGGAGGGGGCTGCCTCGGCGGACACCGCGGTAACGCCGCCGGGAGGCCGTCACCACCGGTTTTCCCACGCGCTGTTTCGTCCCGGCTCCTCTGGGTAAACACGTACTGGGAGCGCTCCCGTCGATCGGCTGATCCAGCCGAGAACGATGGAGAACGCAATGAACGGCAAGACCCACGAGACCACCGGCAACCCCCGCTGGTTCGGACGCGCACTCGTGCTGGCGTCCCTTCCCCTGCTCGGGCTGACCACGCTGGCCGCGCCCGCCTCGGCGCACGGCTCGGTCGTGGACCCCGCCTCCCGCAACTACGGCTGCTTCGAGCGCTGGGGGGACGACTTCCAGAACCCGGCCATGGCGCAGGAAGACCCCATGTGCTGGCAGGCGTGGCAGGACAACCCCAACGCCATGTGGAACTGGAACGGGCTCTACCGCGACAACGTCGGCGGGGACCACCAGGGCCAGATCCCGAACGGGACCCTGTGCAGCGGCGGCAACACCGAGGGCGGCCGCTACGACTCGATGGACACCCCGGGCGCGTGGCAGACCACCGATGTCGGCGACGACTTCACCGTCCACCTGTACGACCAGGCCTCGCACGGCGCGGACTACTTCCGGGTCTACGTCACCGAGCAGGGCTTCGACCCGGCCACCCAGTCCCTGGGCTGGGGCGACCTCGAACTGGTGGAGGAGACCGGGACCTACCCGCCCGGCAACGACTACCTGATCGACGTCAGTACGTCGGGCCGCAGCGGTGACCACGTCGTCTTCACGATCTGGAAGGCCTCCCACGCCGACCAGGTGTACTACCTGTGCAGCGACGTCAACTTCGGCTGACCGCCCCCGCACCGGGGGTGACGGCCGGCCGCGCGCCGGGGGTCACCGGCTCC
>NZ_JBHXQY010000202.1:0-1672 GCF_042716955.1 Nocardiopsis sp. NPDC058631
TGATGTATGAGGTGCCTTCTCGTGAGGATGTGGGGCAGGTGATCATCAGTCGGGAGACGGTGATCGACAACGTGAACCCCACGATCGTGCCGCGCGCCCAACTGGACGCCGAGCACCAGGAGAAGTCGGCCTGACCCCGCCCCCGCGGGCCGGCCCGCCGGGGCCGCCCAGGGCCTGCGTCGGTATGCGAGAGGGGCGCCCCTGCCACGGGGTGCCCCTCTCGCGTGTCGGCCTCCAGGGAGCCGGGCGCCCCGGCCGAGGGGGGAGGGGCCTCACTCCTCCAGGACCTCCGCCATGCGGCCGATCTCGGTGTTCTGCTCCGCGATCACGTCGTTCGCCATCCTGAGCACGGTCTGGTCCCTGCCCTCGGCCATCGCCTCCTCGGCCATGGTGATCGCGCCCTCGTGGTGGACGGTCATCAGTTCCACGAAGAGCTCGTCGAAGGCGTCGCCCTCGGCATCCGCCAACCGCTCCAGGTCCTCCGGAGAGGCCATGCCCGGCATGTCGCCGTGGTCGACGTCCAACTCGCACACGGGGACGTCGGAGTCCTCACCGTGGTGGGTGCCGTCCCCCTCCAACCCGCAGAAGTTCTGGTGTGCCGGGTTCTCCCGTGCGGGGCCGAAGACGTTCTCCTCCAGCCAGCTCTCCATGGCGGTGATCTCCGGCCCCTGGGCGGCGGAGATGCGGTCGGCGATGCGCTCGACGCCGTCGCGCTCGTGGCGCTCCGGCGCCAGGTCGGTCATCTCCAGGGCCTGGGAGTGGTGCTCGATCATCATCACCAGATAGGTGACGTCCGCCTCGTTGTGCCCCTGCTCCTCGGCCAGGGCGGCGATCTGGTCCGTGGTGGCGGGCGAGGAGGACTCGCCGGGCGCTCCGGGGGCGATGACGTTGGCCGTCTCCTGGCCGTCCTCGTCATCGGTGCAGGCTGTGGCTCCGAGCAGCGCGAGAGCTGCTCCGGTCGCGAGTGCCAGGCGACGCACGAGGTGTCCTCCGATGGGGGTGTGGCGCGGACGGGTCCGCGGTGTCGTGGGGCGGGTGCGCCCCTGAGGCAACGTCCTGCGGGTTTTCTACTCACTCGGTGGGTGTTTTGTCCAGCCCTGAGGGTGTGTCGGCGCTGTTTCGTTCAGTCCGCAGGGGCGGGGCCGGTGGGTCAGCGGAGGGCGCCTGTGTGCATTGGTCATCAGATGTCCGTTCTCGGCGTTTCGTCTGGAGTGCGGCGACTGCTGGGCGTACAACACAGAGTATCCAATGGGAAGCTTTGTGTAATTTCTGGGGGTGCGGGCGGTGGCGAGTGAACGAGGACGCACAGGCCGGGTCCGCTGGGGGGTGGCTGGGGCGGGGGTCCTGGTGGCCGTGGGCCTCCTGGCGGTTCCCGGAGCGCGCGCCGCCGACGGCGTGACCACGGGTGGCGGTGTCGTCCACGTGGCCAACCTGCCCAAGCCCGCGGGCCTGGAGCGCACCGCCGCCTTCAACTCGGATCTGGCGTTCACCGGGGACTACGCCATCGGCGGCAACTACGACGGGTTCGTCGTCTACGACATCTCCGAGCCGGAGCGTCCTCGTGTCGAGTCCACCGTCGTGTGCCCCGGTGGGCAGGGTGACGTGTCCGTCAGCGGTGACCTGCTGTACTTCTCGGTGGACTACCCCCGGGCCGGCACGGAGTGCGGTGCGG
>NZ_JBHXQY010000203.1:0-1530 GCF_042716955.1 Nocardiopsis sp. NPDC058631
TGTGGGTGAGTGGGAGCGGGTTCTGGGTGGGTTCAACGATGTTCCGGTGGCTGAGCTGGTCTCGTTTGTGGGTGCGTTCTGTGCGCAGGTCGAGCGTGCGCGGTGGGAGCCGGCGGTCGATGACGGGCGGGGCGGGCTCTCGTACGGGGAGTTGGACGAGGTGTCCAACCGGTGGGCGCGGTGGTTGATCGGGCAGGGGGTGGGTCCCGAGGTCGGGGTCGTGGTGTGTGTGGACCGGTCGGTGGAGCTGGTGGTGTGCATGCTTGCCGTGCTCAAGGCCGGTGGTGTGTATATCCCGGTGGATCCGGAGTATCCGCTGGTCAGGCAGCAGGACATTGTGTCTGGTACTCGTCCGTTGGTGGGGCTTGTGGACGGTGCCGAGCGGTTGCGCGGTATGGGTGTGCGCACGGTGGTGGTGGGTGGGGTCGATGTGGCGGGGCTGGGGTGCGCTCGGGTGGGTGATGGTGAGCGTGTGGGGCCGTTGCGGTTGGAGAACACCGCGTATGTGATTCATACGTCGGGGTCGACGGGGCGGCCCAAGGGTGTGGCGGTCACCCATAGCGGGGCGGGGCGGTTGGTGCACCGGTTCGGGGTGTTGGGTGCGGGTGTGGGCAGTCGGGTGCTGCAGACCGCGTCGATCGGTTTTGACGGGTCGGTGTGGGAGGTGATGATGGCGCTGCTCACGGGGGGGTGTTTGGTGGTGGGTCATGCCCGTGAGTTGTTGGATTCTGCGGGGGTGGCCGATCGGTTGGCCTCGATCACGCATGTGACGGTGACGCCGTCGTTGTTGGCGACTCTGCCCGATGGTGTGCTTCCGGGTGGGATGACGGTGGTGACCGCGAGTGAGGCGTGTTCGGAGCAGACGGTGCGGCGGTGGGGGCGGGGGCGCCGGTTGGTGAACTCCTATGGTCCGACTGAGACCACGGTGTGTGCTACCGGGGGTGATCTGGTGGCGGGTGAGGAGGTGACGATCGGTGTTCCGGTGGCCTCGACCGCGGTGTATGTGCTGGATGGGTTTCTTCGGCCTGTGCCGGTGGGGGTTGAGGGTGAGTTGTATGTGGCTGGTCCGGGTCTGGCGCGGGGGTATGTGGGTCAGTCGGGGTTGACGGCGTCGCGGTTTGTGGCGTGTCCGTTCGGGGGTGTGGCCGGGGCGCGGATGTATCGGACGGGGGATCGGGTTCGGTGGACTTCGCGGGGGCGTCTGGTTTTTGGTGGGCGTACTGATGAGCAGGTGAAGGTGCGTGGGTATCGGGTTGAGCCGGGGGAGGTGGAGTCGGTTCTGGTGGGGTGTGCGGGTGTGGTGGAGGCGGTGGTGGCTGTGTGGGGGGAGGTGGCGCAGGATCGGCGGTTGGTGGGGTATGTGGTGGCGGGGGCGGGGCAGGTGGTGGATCCGGTGCGGGTGCGGGAGCGGGTTGCGGGGGTGTTGCCGGGGTACATGGTTCCGGCTGTGGTGGTGGTGTTGCCTGAGGGGTTGCCGATGACGGTGAACGGCAAGCTTGATCGGGGGGCACTACCAGCACCGGACTTCTC
>NZ_JBHXQY010000204.1:0-1406 GCF_042716955.1 Nocardiopsis sp. NPDC058631
GCGCCCGGGTGCCCTGCGGGGCCCCGGGCGCCGTCGCGTTGCGCGGCGCACGAACGGGCCTGAGGCCCTCCCCCGCGGCCTCCAGGAAGGGGGGCGCTCCGAGGTACTGCGCTCCCTGCCCGCCGTCGCGGCGGCCACCGCCGGGGGCGCGGCCGCGGGGTCCGGGGCGGTGCCCGGTTCGGACGGGGCGGGTGATGGCGCGTGGACTCTGTGGGACGCGGCCCTGACCGGGTTGGCCGCGACGGGAGTGCACACGGCGGCGATGCTGTTCGCTGCCGGGGTCGCGGCTCTGATCGCCTACGACTTCCCGGGGGCGCACGCCCCGCGGTGGAGGGGGGTCACCATGGACCGGATCTGGGCGATGACCCTGGTCCTGGGTGGCCTTTTCGTTCTCTGGTCCATCAGGTGACCCCTCGCCTGTCGTGCTCCGCGACGGTAGACCGACAGTAATCTGGGCAAAATGTCCCCAGTGCCTGAAATCTGACGGAATCGTCGGAGGTTGATCACTGTTGAACGCGTGCCACGGCGTCCGGACGCCGCCCGGCACGAACGCGGAGAGGCAGAGGGCATGAGACACAGAAGCGCACGGCCCGAACGCCGCTGGCACGGGCTGGTGGTCGCCGTGGCGATCCTGGCCGTGCTGGGCGTCGTCGCGGTCGTCGGCTCCCGCTGGGTGGCCAGGAACGAGGTGCTCCCCGTGTCGACGCCGTGGGGGCCCGAGTGCTCGGTGTGGACCGGTGAGGAACAGGTCCGCCTCGACCGCGACCAGGCGCAGCGGGCGACCACGGCCGCCGCCGTCTCCGTGCAGGGCGACTCCGCCCCGATCGGGGCCCCCGACACGGACGACATCCCCGACGCCGTGACGGCGGTCCTGGAGGAGGGCCCGGAGGACGACGCCGGCCCCTCGCTGACCTGCCGGTCCGTCAAGGACCGTGAACTGGGGGTCCAGGAGGACCTGGAGCCCTCCGGTCTGACTCCGCGGGCCCAGGAGCTCAAGGACGGCGTGGAGGAGGACTTCTCCGACCTCAGCCTCGGCGGCTACTACCCGGGCGGCTACGACACCGGGCACGGTGAGGGCTCCGCGCACTACGAGGGCCGGGCGATCGACATCTTCTACCGGCCGGTCGACGAGGACAACCGGCGCGAGGGCTGGGTGATGGCGCACTGGTTGATCGCGCACGCCCCGGACTACGACATCGACGTGATCATCTTCGACGACCGCATCTGGAGCACCTCCTACCCGTCGCTGGGCTGGCGCGACTACGAGGCCGACCCGGACAACGAGATCCTGCGGCACCTGGACCACGTCCACGTGGACGTCCAGCGGGGCAGCGACGGTTGAGGACTGACGGGACCGACGGTCGTGCCCGGACGGAACGGACCTAAAGCAGGAAAGCAACAGCTGA
>NZ_JBHXQY010000205.1:0-1321 GCF_042716955.1 Nocardiopsis sp. NPDC058631
TCCAACCCCGCCACCAACTCACCACGGTCACCACCCCACACCGCAGCCCGAAACTCCAACCCCGCCCGATGCACCGCCAACGACAAACCCACGTCAGAGGGGGTCAGGTCGGGATCGGCGCGCACATGCGCGGCCAGGCGCTCCGCCTGGACCCGCAACGCGCTCTCGGACCGGGCCGAGACCACCCAGGGCAGCTGCGGCAGCGGCTCCGTCCCGGTGCCGCCCCCGGCTGGTGCCTCGGCCACCGGCGCCCCGGTCGCCGCCGTGGTCAGGGGTGCTTCCTCCAGGACCGCGTGGGCGTTGGTGCCGCCGATACCGAAGGACGACACGCCGGCGCGGCGGGGGCGCTCCCCGCGCGGCCAGGGGCGGGCGCGGTCCAGCAGCTCGACCCGGCCCGAGTCCCACTCCACGAACGGGGTGGGCTCCTGGGCGTGCAGGCTCCGGGGCATCAGGCCGTGGCGCATGGCCTGCACCATCTTGATCACCCCGCCCACGCCAGCGGCGGCCACGCTGTGTCCGATGTTGGACTTGAGCGAGCCCAGGTAGAGCGGACGGTCCTCGGGCCGCCCCTGGCCGTAGGTCGCCAGCAGCGCCTGCGCCTCGATCGGGTCCCCCAACCGGGTCCCCGTCCCGTGCGCCTCCACCACGTCCACGTCCGTGGCCGACAGGCCCGCGTTCTCCAACGCCTTGCGGATCACCCGCTCCTGCGAGGGGCCGTTGGGGGCGGTGAGCCCGTTGGAGGCACCGTCCTGGTTCACCGAACTGCCCCTGACCAGGGCCAGCACCCGGTGGCCCAGACGGCGGGCATCCGACAGGCGCTCGACCAGCAACAGGCCGACGCCCTCGGACCACACGGTTCCGTCAGCCGCCGCCGAGAAGGGGCGGCACCGCCCGTCCACCGACAGCGCGCGCTGACGGCAGAACTCCACGAACGACAACGGGGTGGACATGATGGTCACACCGCCCGCCAGCGCCAGATCGCACTCACCCTGGCGCAGGGCGTTCACCGCCATGTGCAGCGTCACCAGCGACGACGAACACGCCGTGTCCACCGCCACCGCCGGACCCTCGAACCCGAACGTGTACGCCACCCGGCCGACAGCGATGCTGCTGGAACCGCCGTTCCCGAAGTACCCCTCCACCTCGGCGGGGAGGTCGGCGAAGCTCAGCGCGCCGTAGCCCTGGAACCCCACTCCGGCGTAGACGCCGGTTCTGCTGCCCCGCAGCGACGGAGCCGGAATACCCGCGTCCTCCAACGCCTCCCACACCGTCTCCAACAACAACCGCTGCTGCGGATCAGCCGCCAACGCCTCACGCGGCG
>NZ_JBHXQY010000206.1:0-1288 GCF_042716955.1 Nocardiopsis sp. NPDC058631
TCCAACCCCGCCACCAACTCACCACGGTCACCACCCCACACCGCAGCCCGAAACTCCAACCCCGCCCGATGCACCGCCAACGACAAACCCACGTCGGAAGGGGAGAGCCCGGGGTTGTCGAGGACGTGTTGGCGCAGTTTCTCGGCCTGGCCCCGCAGTGCCTGCGGGGATCGGGCGGACAGCACCCACGGCAGGGCCGGGAGGTCGGAGGCGTTGCCCGTTCGGACGGCGTCCTCCTCCCGGGGCGCCTCCTCCACGATCACGTGGGCGTTGGTGCCGCCGATACCGAAGGACGACACCCCCGCGCGGCGGGGGCGCTCCCCGCGCGGCCAGGGACGGGCGCGGTCGAGCAGCTCGACCCGGCCCGAGTCCCACTCCACGAACGGGGAGGGTTCCTCCGCATGCAGACTCCTCGGCATCAACTCGTGGCGCATCGCCTGCACCATCTTGATGACGCCTCCGGCGCCCGCCGTGACCTGTGTGTGTCCGATGTTGGACTTGAGGGAGCCGAGGTAGAGCGGGCGGTCCTCGGGCCGTCCCTGGCCGTAGGTCGCCAGCAGCGCCTGCGCCTCGATCGGGTCCCCCAGCCGGGTCCCCGTCCCGTGCGCCTCCACCACGTCCACATCCGTGGCCGACAGGCCCGCGTTCTCCAACGCCTCCCGGATCACCCGCTCCTGGGCAGGACCGTTCGGTGCCTTCAACCCGTTGGAGGCGCCGTCCTGGTTCACCGCGCTCCCTCTGACCAGGGCCAGCACCCGGTGCCCGAGTCGTCTGGCGTCCGAGAGGCGCTCCACCACCAGCAGGCCCACGCCCTCCGACCACGCCGTTCCGTCCGCCCCGGCGGAGAAGGGGCGGCACCGCCCGTCCACCGACAGCGCGCGCTGACGGCAGAACTCCACGAACGACAACGGGGTCGGCATGACGGTCACACCGCCCGCCAGCGCCAGATCGCACTCACCCCGGCGCAGCGCGTTCACCGCCATGTGCAGCGTCACCAGAGACGACGAACACGCCGTGTCCACCGCCACCGCCGGACCCTCGAACCCGAACGTGTACGCCACCCGGCCCGAGGCCACGCTGCCCATGCTGTTGCTGTAGAGGAATCCCTCGATCCCCTCCGTGGCCAGTCCGTGCCGGATCCCGTACTCGTGGTACATCTGGCCGGCGTAGACGCCGGTTCTGCTACCCCGCAACGACGGAGCCGGAATACCCGCGTCCTCCAACGCCTCCCACACCGTCTCCAACAACAACCGCTGCTGCGGATCAGCCGCCAACGCCTCACGCGGCG
>NZ_JBHXQY010000207.1:0-1282 GCF_042716955.1 Nocardiopsis sp. NPDC058631
CGGCACCACCGCCCCCGCTCGGGTGTCAGGCGACGCCGACGGCGGCGCGCACCCTGTCGAGGGTGGTGCGGGCCCGCTCGCGGGCGCGCGCGGAACCGGCCTCCAGGACCTCGTCGATCTCGGAGGGGTTCGCCATCAGGTGGTCGTAGCGTTCGCGTTTGGGGCCGAGTTCGGCGTTGACCGCCTCGAAGAGTTCGTTCTTGAGCTCGCCCCAGCCCATGCCCCCGGCCTCCAGGCGCCGGCGCACGCCGGCGACGGTCTCGGCGTCGGCGAAGTGGCCCAGGAGCTGGAACGGCACCGAGCCGTCGGGGTCCTTGGGGTCCTCCACCGGGGTGGAGTCGGTCGGAATGCGGCGGATGGCCTTCTTGAGCTTGCTCTCCGGCAGGAACAGCGGGATGTGGTTGTCGTAGGACTTGCTCATCTTGCGGCCGTCGGTGCCGGGCAGGATGCTGCCGTCGCCCTGGTCGATGACGCCCTTGGGGACCGGGAAGGCGTACGACCCGCCGAAGCGGTGGTTGAAGTACCCGGCGATGTCGGCGGTGTACTCGATGTGCTGGGACTGGTCGCGACCGACGGGGACGTGGGTGCCCTCCATGAGGAGGATGTCCGCGGCCATGAGGATGGGGTAGTTGTACAGCCCCATGTTGATCCCGGCGTCCAGGTCGGTGGCCCCGGCCTCTGTGTTGCGGTCGCGTGCGGCCTTGTAGGCGTGCGCGCGGTTCATGAGGCCCTTGGGGGTCAGCGCGCCCAGGATGGTGGTGAGCTCGAAGGTCTCCGGCACCTTGGACTGCTGGTAGACGATCGTCCGCTCCGGGTCGAGACCGCACGCGAGCCAGGTGGCAGCGCCCGACCGGATGCTGTGGCGGAGCTCGGCCGCGTCCTTCACCGTGTTGAGCGCGTGGTAGTCGGCGACGAAGTAGTACGTGTCGTACTCCAGCGCCGCGGCCAGGGCGGGCTTGATCGCGCCGACGTAGTTGCCCAGGTGGAAGTCCCCGGTGGGCTTGATACCGGTCAGGTAGGTGTTCGCTGCCATGCCTTCAGCCTAGCGGCGTTCGCGGGCGCTCCCCCGCCCCGGTCCGACCGCCTGCCCGCCGGCGGTGTGGACGGGGCGCTCCTCCGCCGCTTCGTGGCGCGGTCCGCCGTCCCCGGTGGACGGTGGGCAGCGGAGGGCCCCGGGGCGCTTCTTCGGATGCTGTTGGCTATTTCGGGGTCCTGATCACGTCGCCCCGTCGAGCTGTTGCTCGGCGGGGCGAAGCGCTGCGAAGTGACTGATGCGGGTACG
>NZ_JBHXQY010000208.1:0-1219 GCF_042716955.1 Nocardiopsis sp. NPDC058631
GCCGTCGTTGGGGGCGGCACCGCAAGGACGGCCACGCGATCCGGTGGCGGTGTGGCCGGGGCCGGACAGTTAGTTCAGGACAAAGCACGCATAAGGATCCATAAAACCGTGTGTACGGTTTTCCCCGAGCTATGACCGGATACCTTCCCTAGTGGCGGCGGGGCGGCCGCGCCGCCTCGGTCCGCGAACCCGTGGGAGGGGCGACTTGCCCGAGAGTACGTACCACCAGATCCACTTCGCCTGGGCCGAACCCACCCTCCTCGGCAGGGTCGGCCCCGGGCCGGCCTCCTCCTCCCTCCCCGAGTCCGAGCAGCCCGTGCTGCGCTCGTGGCGGGACCGGCTCGTCCCCGCGCTCACCGCCGACTACCGCTCCGCCCTGCCCGGGACCGACCCCGCCGACTACCCCGAGACCCTGTGGGCGCACGCCTACCCCGACGGCCAGGCCGCCCTGGTCTACCGGTGGCCCGGAGACGTCCGCTCCGCCCACGCCTGGGCGATCGTCGGCCCGGGGTACGGGCTGACCCTGCCGCGCATCCTGGCACTGCACGAGAACCCCAACACGCGGCCGGCCCAGCGCCGCCCGCCGGCCCCCGGCTGGGCCGCCATGGACACGCTTCCCGCCCCGGAGCCCTGGGAGCGGACCGCCGCCCCCGGGGCCGTGCGCACCCGCGACCGGCACGCGGCAGAGACCGCTGTCGACGGCGAACCACTCCTGGTCGGAGCGGTCGCCGCCGCCCTGGCACGGCCCGATCTGCCCGTCCACATCGCCCTGGCGCCGGAACGCGCCGATCTGTGGCAGGCGGTCCAGCTGCGCTTCCTGTGGGGGATGCACCGGGCGCTGCACGGCGTGCTCACCCCGCCCCGGGCCATCCCGGCGGCCGGGTGGAGCTGGTCGTTCTCCACCTACGACCCCGTGCTCGGCACCGCCGACGGTCAGCACCTGGCCTTCGGCCCGCCCACCGCCGAGGCCTCCTCGCCGTTCCTGAACCCGCCGTCCTCCGAGCACCGCAGGACCGCCGAGGGCCTGGTGACCGTCCTCCGCGAGGAGGGGGGAGACGCGCTCGCCGCCCACCTGGCCGAGCGGGGGATCCCCGACGCGCCCACCTTCGCCGACCGCCGCGACCTGCTCTCGGACTGGCTCGACCCGCGCCCCCGCCAGACCCCGGCCGACACCGCGGTCCAGGCCGGCGGCGGCCCCGGGGCCGAGCAGGCACCGGGC
>NZ_JBHXQY010000209.1:0-1190 GCF_042716955.1 Nocardiopsis sp. NPDC058631
GACGTGGGTTTGTCGTTGGCGGTGCATCGGGCGGGGTTGGAGTTTCGGGCTGCGGTGTGGGGTGGTGACCGTGGTGAGTTGGTGGCGGGGTTGGAGGCGTTGGGTCAGGGCCGTGAGGTGCCCAACGTGGTGGTGGGTGGTCGTTCGCGGGTGCGCCGGTCGGCGTTCTTGTTCACGGGTCAGGGGTCTCAGCGGTTGGGGATGGGCCGTGAGTTGTATGGGTCGGTTCCGGTGTTCGCGCGGGCGTTGGAGGAGGTGTGTGCGCAGGTGGACGGGTGGTTGGACCGTCCGTTGATGGAGGTGTTGTTCGCCGGGGAGGGGTCGGAGGCGGCGGGTCTGTTGGATCAGACGGTGTTCACCCAGTGCGCGTTGTTCGCGGTGGAGGTGGCGCTGTTTCGGTTGGTGGAGTCGTGGGGTGTGCGGCCTGATTTTCTGTTGGGTCATTCGGTGGGTGAGGTGGCGGCGGCTCATGTGTCGGGGGTGTTGGATCTGCCCAATGCTGCGGCTTTGGTGGCGGCGCGTGGTCGTTTGATGCAGGCGGCTCGTGGGGGCGGGTCGATGGTGGCGTTGCAGGCGGGGGAGGAGGAGGTGGTGGCGTCCTTGGCGGGGCGTGGGGGTGTGTCGGTGGCGGGGGTGAACGGCCCG
Source organism: Nocardiopsis sp. NPDC058631 (assembly GCF_042716955.1). Taxonomy (NCBI): domain Bacteria; kingdom Bacillati; phylum Actinomycetota; class Actinomycetes; order Streptosporangiales; family Nocardiopsidaceae; genus Nocardiopsis; species Nocardiopsis sp. NPDC058631. Next base: position 646 of record NZ_JBHXQY010000209.1, read on the forward strand.
GAGTCGGTGGTGGTTTCGGGTGATGCGGATGTGGTGGAGGAGGTGGCGCGGCTGTGGCGTGGGCGTGGGCGTCGTGTGAAGGCGTTGGTGGTCAGTCATGCGTTTCATTCGGCGCATATGGATGGGGTGTTGGAGGAGTTTGGTGAGGTTGTGGCGGGGTTGGAGTTCGGTGCGGCGCGTATTCCGGTGGTGTCGAATGTGACGGGTGTGGTGGCTACGGATGCCCAGTTGTGTTCTGCGGAGTACTGGGTGGCTCATGTGCGTGGTGCGGTGCGGTTCATGGACGGGGTGCGGTTCCTGGAGTCGCAGGGTGTGACTGATTTTGTGGAGTTGGGTCCTGGTGGTGTGTTGACGGCGTTGGTGCCGGGGTGCTTGGTGGGTTCTGGTGCGGGGTCGTTGGTGGCGTTGTTGCGGGGTGGGCGCTCGGAGGGGGCGTCGGTTGCGGGGGCGTTGGGTGAGTTCTTCGTTCGTGGTGTGGGTGTGGACTGGGGGGCGGTGTTCGCTGGTGGTGCGCGGGTGGGGTTGCCCTCGTACGCGTTCGAGCG
>NZ_JBHXQY010000210.1:0-1179 GCF_042716955.1 Nocardiopsis sp. NPDC058631
TGATGTGGGTTTTTCGTTGGTGTCGTCGCGTGCGGTGATGCCGGTGCGGGGTGTGGTGGTGGGTTCGGGTCGGGGTGAGTTGTTGGAGGGGTTGGAGGGTGTGGTGTCGGGGGTGGGGGGTCCGGGTGTGGTGGTGGGGTCGGGGGGTGTGTCTGGTGTTCCTGGTGTGGTTTTTGTTTTTCCGGGTCAGGGTCATCAGTGGGTGGGGATGGCGGTGGAGTTGTGGGATTCTTCGCCGGTTTTTGCTGCTCGTATGGCGGAGTGTGGTCGTGCGTTGTCGGGGTGGGTTGATTGGGATTTGGAGGGTGTGGTTCGGGGGGTGGGGGGTGCGCCGGGTTTGGATCGGGTGGATGTGGTGCAGCCGGTGTTGTTTTCGGTGATGGTGTCGTTGGCTGCGTTGTGGCGTTCGTGTGGTGTGGTGCCGTCTGCGGTGGTGGGGCATTCGCAGGGGGAGATTGCTGCGGCGTGTGTGGCGGGGGCGTTGTCGTTGGAGGATGCGGCGCGTGTGGTGGCGGTGCGTTCTCGGGTGTTGCGGGGGTTGTCGGGGTGTGGGGGGATGGTGGTGGTGGGTGCGTCTCGGGGTGAGGTGGAGGGGTTTTTGGAGGGGTGGTCGGGTCGTTTGTGGGTGGGGGTGGTGAATGGGCCTGGGTCGGTGGTGGTGTCGGGTGAGGTGGGGGCGTTGGAGGAGTTTGTTGGGTGGTGTGAGGGGGGTGGTGTGAGGTGTTGGCGGTTGGATGTGGATTATGCGTCGCATTCGCCTTTGGTGGATGGGGTGTCGGGTGAGTTGTTGGGTTTGTTGGAGGGGGTTGTTCCTTCGGCGTCGGAGGTTCCGTTTGTTTCTGGTTTGGTGGGTGGTGTTGTTGCGGGTGAGGAGTTGGGTGCTGGTTATTGGGTGAGGGGTTTGCGTGAGCCGGTGTTGTTTGAGGATGCGGTGAGGTGTGTGTTGGGGGGTGGTTCTTCGGTTTTTGTGGAGGTGTCTGGTCATCCGATGTTGGGGGTGGGGGTGGAGCAGACGGGTGGTGTGTGTGGTGTTGATGTGGGGTTTGTGGGGTCGTTGCGTCGGGGTGAGGGTGGGTGGGGTCGGTTTTTGTTGTCGTTGGGTGAGGTGTTTGTTCGTGGTGTGGGGGTGGATTGGTCGGGGTTGTTTGTGGGTGGTGTGCGGGTGGGGTTGCCGTCGTA
>NZ_JBHXQY010000211.1:0-1149 GCF_042716955.1 Nocardiopsis sp. NPDC058631
ATCCCCGGCCGTTCGTATGGCACAAGACGGCCGAGGAGATCCTCGAATCCCTCGCAGCGTACTGCCGACGAATTAACGACTCAGGACACTAGGTGCAATGCCGTTCGGTTAGTCATCTGGTGGGCTTGGCAAGGCATTGATCTTGATGTGGACGATGGTCTTGTGGGTTCGGTGGTCGATGTTGCGGCCAACGGCGCGGTACTTGGAACTGATGGCCCGCTTCTTCACGCGGGGCCGGGACCGTTGTCGTCGGTCGGGTAGGAGGCCGTTGAGCAAGGCGGCGCCGATCCGGCCGACCAGGTCAATCCGGGTGGCAGGAATGATGCCACCAGCACGGATGATCTGGTCACGTGCGGTGCTCAGCGCGATGGTGAACGCGGTGCGGTCGGGGTCGATGCCGGGCCGGTGCAGGAGGGCGTCGCTCATCGCCGTGCGTAGTGCCTGGTAGGCGACCAAAAGCGCCCAGGTCTCCTGGGTCACGGCTGCTGGGTGGCGGCCGCGCAGGACTCGGCCTCCCAGAACGGTCGATTTCAGCTCGCAGTAGCTGGTCTCGATCTCCCAGCGTTCGTGGTAGATCGAGACCAGAGCGGTGGCGGGTGCCTCCTCGGGGTCGAGCAGGCTGGTCAGGAGCCGATAGTGGTCGTGGGTGGCGGTGCGCTCGCTGGTGCCATCCGCAGGGGCCAGGGTGATGGTGGCCTCGATGACGCGGACGGTGACCTCACCTACGCGGGACAGGAACGTGCCGTCGGGCAGACGGCGCAGGACCGGCAGCTTGAGCGCTGTGCGGTGGGTCTTGGCGCGGATGAGGAAGTCCGCGCCCGTGGACGCGACCGTGCCCACGAACCCGGTGGCTGAGAAGTTCCGGTCACCCAGCAGTATCGTCCCGGGCCCTAGCGTTCCGGTCGTGCCCGCAGTGGTGACCAGGTCGGTGGCGTAGGTCAGCTCGCCGGTCGCGTCGGTGCCAAAGACAGCGTCCATGAGGGTTCGGGTCCCGCAGGCCACCAGTGTGACCAGACGCAGCATCGGGTAGCCGGGCGGCCCGTTCGGTCCGGCCTTGGCCTTGGGGAACACGGTCAGGTTCGCGGGTGTGTCCGCCAGCGCGATCTGGGTGCCGTCGATCGCGACCAGGCGTCTGCCAGCGAACCGTCC
>NZ_JBHXQY010000212.1:0-1082 GCF_042716955.1 Nocardiopsis sp. NPDC058631
TGGAGCCGATGTCCGCCGCGCGCTCGGGTCCGGCGGCGGGCGGTGCCGGAGGCGCGTCCGTGTCCGTGCTCCGCGCGGGGACCGGCGTGCCCTCGGGGGCGGGCGAGGCGTTCCGCTCCGGACCGGCCTCCCCGTCGGGGGCGTCCCGGTGCACGGACCCGGCGCCTTCGTCCGCGCGTTCGCCGTCCTCGCCGTTCTCACGACCGGATCCGTCGCCCTCCTCCTCGCCTGAGCGGTCCTTACCGCCCTCAGATCCCTCCCTGGTCGCGTCGGAACGCTGACCATCGCCGGAGCCGTCGTTATCTCCCTCGTCCGGCTGTCTGCCGTCGCCGGACCGGCCCTTGGCGTCGTCCTCGGAGCGGTCGTCGTTCTGGGAGACGTCCTCGTCGCGCCCGTCGGACTGTTCCGCGTCGCGCCCGGGAGCGGTGTGCCCGGTGTCCTCGGTGCCCTGAGGCGGTCCGCTCTCGTCCCTGGGTCCGGTGCCGTGTCGGTCGTCGCCGCTCTCGGCCACGGGCGGCGGGGACGGCGCGCTCTCCGTCCTGGGTCCGGTGCCGTGTCGGTCGTCGCCGGTTTCGGCGACGGGCTGCGTGGACGGCTGGACGTCCTCCGACGCGGTCCGCTGCTCGGGTGCGGGTGCGGTGTCCGGCTGTGACGTGCTCTCGGCGGTGCGCGCACCGCCGCCGCTGCGCTGTGGGGAGGAGTCCGGCGCGCGGTTGTCGTTGGTGCGCTGGGGAGCGCGTCCGCCGCTGTCGGAGGCCGGGCTCTGCGGTGCGTTTGCGGGCGGTGTGGCGGTCTGGCCGGCGGGGGGTGCCACGGCGATGGGTGCGGGGTCGTGCCGCTGCTCTGGTGCGGGGGCGGGGCGGCCGGTCGGGTTCGTGTCGCCGTTGTCGCCTGTGTTGGGTGTGGGCTGCTCGACGCCGGGGGGCACGTCCGTCATCGGGTTGTCGGGGACGATGGCGTTGAGGAAGTCGACGGTCAGGGGGCCGTCGTTCATGCCGGGCAGGTAGGGGTCGTTGCCCAGGCCGGGGTGTTTGCTGTCCGGGCTTCCGAAGGGGTCCTTGCCGGGGTCGGGGTTCTTCAGG
>NZ_JBHXQY010000213.1:0-1052 GCF_042716955.1 Nocardiopsis sp. NPDC058631
CCAATGCCGTTCGGTTAGCCGTCTGGTGGGCTTGGCAAGGCTTCGATCGTGATGTGGACGACTGTTCTGTGGGTGCGGTGGTCGATGTCGCGGCCAACAGCGCGGTACTTGGAGCTGATGGCCCGTTTCCTCACGCGGGGCCGGGACCGTTGTCGCCGGTCGGGTAGCAGGCCGTTGAGCAGGGCGGAGCCGATCCGGCCGACCAGGTCGATCCGGGCGGTGGGGACGATGCCGCCCGCGCAGATGATCTGCTCGCGTGCGGTGCTCAGCGCGATCGTGAATGAGGTGCGGTCGGGATCGATGCCGGGCCGGTGCAGGAGGGCGTCGCTCATTGCTGTGCGTAGTGCCTGGTAGGCGACCAGAAGCGCCCAGGTCTCCTGGGTCACGGCTGCCGGGTGGCGGCCGCGCAGGACTCGGCCTTGCAGAACGGTCGTTTTCAGCTCGCAGTAGCTGGTCTCGATCTCCCAGCGTTCGTGGTAGATCGAGACCAGGGCGGCTGCGGGCGCCTCCTGGGGGTCGAGCAGGCTGGTCAGGAACCGGTAGTGGTGGCGGGTGGCGGTGTGCTCGCTGCCGTGGGCGGGGGCCTGGGTGATGGTGGCCTCGATGACGCGGACTCTGACCTCGCCTACGCGGGACAGGAACGTGCCGTCGGGCAGAGCACGCAGGACGGGCAGCTTGAGAGCTGTGCGGTGGGTCTTGGCGCGGATGAGGAAGTCCGCGCCGGTGGAGGCGACCGTGCCCACGAACCCGGTGGCGCAGAAGTTGCGGTCGCCCAGCAGTATCGTTGCGGGTCCTAGCGTTTTGGTCGTGCCCGCGGTGGCGACCAGGTCGGTGGCGTAGGTCAGCTCGCCGACCTGGTCGGTGCCGAAGGCGGCGTCCATGAGGGTTCGGGTGCCGCAGGCCACCAGTGTGACCAGGCGCAGCATCGGGTAGCCGGGCGGCCCGTTCGGTCCGGGGTTGGCCTTGGGGAACACGGTCAGGTTCGCGGGTGTGTCCGCCAGCGCGATCTGGGTGCCGTCGATCGCGACCAGGCGTCTGCCAGCGAACCGTCC
>NZ_JBHXQY010000214.1:0-1050 GCF_042716955.1 Nocardiopsis sp. NPDC058631
TGGAGCCGATGTCCGCCGCGCGCTCGGGTCCGGCGGCGGGCGGTGCCGGAGGCGCGTCCGTGTCCGTGCTCCGCGCGGGGACCGGCGTGCCCTCGATCGTGTCGGGCGTCGTGACCTCGGCGGCGGGCGGGGCGTCCCCGGCGCCCGGTACCGGCGCCCCGCTGTTCTCCGTCGGCGGGGCTGCGGTCTCCCAGCTGTCGGCCATGGCTGAGGGCTCCACGGTGGCGGGAGAGGGCGAGCCGTTCCGCTCCGGACCGGCCTCCCCGTCGGGGAGCGGTTCCGGACGGGACCGCGGCGTCTCCTGATCCTGCGGGACACCGTCCGTGTTCCGGGACAGGGCCGCTCCGGACGTCTCGCCCTCTCCGGCGGGGGCGTCCTTGCGACTCTCCTCGCCGTTCTGCTCCTGGCCGTCCCCCTCCTCGGCGGGGGCCTCCCCATGGCCGGACCCGGTGCCGTCGTCCGCGCGTTCGCCGTCCCCGTCCTTCTTGCCGTCGGATCCGTCGCCCTTCTCTTCCCCGGACCGGTCCCCGTCGCCCCGATCCTTGCCGTCTCCGGAACGGTCGCTGCTCTCCTCGCCCGACCGCTCGTTCCCGTCGTCGGATTGGTCCCTCTCGTCGTTTCGGGAGCGGTCGTCGTCGCGGGAGGTGCCCTCGTCGCGGTCCTCGGGCCGTTCGCCGCCGCGTTCGGACGGGCTGTGCCCGGTGTCCTCCGTGTCCTGGGGCGACCCGCTCTCGGTGACGGGGGACGGGGGCAGCGGGACGTCGGCCGGGGAGGGCGCGTCGGATGCGGTCGGGGTGTGGGAGGTCGCCCGTTGTTCTTCCGTCGAGCTGTCGGGGTCGTCCTGTCCGGTGGTGTTTCCGGTGGTCTCGGGTGCGGGCGGGGGGTCTGTGGTGACGGTCTGGAGGTCGTCGCCGGTCGTCTGTCGTGCGGCGGTGTCCGGTGTGCGGGTGTCGTTGGTGCGCTGGGGCGAGCGTTCACTGCTGTTGCGTTCGGTGGGTGTGGAGCGCTGGTTGCTGTCGGAGGCCGGGCTTTGCGGTGTGGTTGCGGGCG
>NZ_JBHXQY010000215.1:0-1041 GCF_042716955.1 Nocardiopsis sp. NPDC058631
ATCCCCGGCCGTTCGTATGGCACAAGACGGCCGAGGAGATCCTCGAATCCCTCGCAGCGTACTGCCGACGAATTAACGACTCAGGACACTAGCGGGCTGACCCCGGGGAGGGCCCTCCCCGGGGTCAGGGCGCTTCGAGCGGCCTGAGCGCCGTCCCGGCGAGGACGTCCGCGTCCACGGCGGTCCCCACCACGGTGACCTTCTCCATTCCGGCCCGCTCCACGACCTTCTCCGGGGCCGCGGGGTCGAACGGCGTCACCACGAGCGGCACGCCCGCCGCGATCGGGGCGAGCAGGAGTTCCGCGCCCTCGCCGAGCAGGGACAGCGGCGCGTCCGGTTCCAGGAACAGGCCCAGTCGGTCCTCGGAGGTCAGCCCCCAGGCCGCGGCCCGCTCCCGGCCCCCGGCGGCCAGGGCGGCACCTGTCCAGGCGCCGCCGCTCCAAAGCGCGGGCTCCTGCGGGTCGACCGGGAAGGCCGGGAAGTGGTCGCCGTACCCCCGCACCTCGACGGAGTAGTCGAGCACCATCGGCGGGACCTCGGCCAGCGGCAGGCCCAACGGGTGCAGCGAGGTGCCCACGACATCCTCGGCGCCGCTGTCCAGCGCGCTCTCCAGGAGGTCGGCGCCGGTGACCACGACGTGCGCGTCCGCGGGGAGGTCCGCCCCGCCCGGGACGAACTCGGCCACCGCGCCCACCGACCAGCAGGAGACCAGCCACGCCAGTGACTGCCAGTGCACCGGAAGGGCGATCACCACCCGGTCTCCCGGCTGCGTGCCGAGCCCGTCCACCAGCATGTTCGAGGTCTTGGACACCCAGTTGTCGAACGTGGCCCGGGACAGTTCGACGCGGCCGCCGGAGGTGTCGTAGGAGGTCACGAACGGACGCGACGGGTCGGCGGAGACGAGGGCGCGCCACAGCTGCGCGGGAGTTTCGGACATGAACGCCACTCTAGGGCGTGGTCCGTGGATGCTCTCGGTTGACTCGGCGCTTGCGCCGATCGACGCGAGCGGCTGCCAGGCCATCTCTCGCAGGACGAGTAGCG
>NZ_JBHXQY010000216.1:0-1035 GCF_042716955.1 Nocardiopsis sp. NPDC058631
CCTTAACCATAGTTCACCCGTACGCCTCGGTATTCTCTCCCTGACCACCTGAGTCGGTTTAGGGTACGGGCCGCCATGAAACTCGCTAGAGGCTTTTCTCGACAGCATAGGATCATCCACTTCACCACAATCGGCTCGGCATCAGGTCTCAGGCTATGTGCTGTCCGGATTTACCTGGACAACGCCCTACACCCTTACCCCGGGACAACCACCGCCCGGGCTGGACTACCTTCCTGCGTCACCCCATCGCTTACCTACTACAAGTCTGGTTCATCGGCTCCACCACTACCCTCAACTCCGAAGAGATCGGGCCGGCTTCACGGACTTAGCATCGCCTGATTCAGTACTGGGCGTTTCAAAGCGGGTACCGGAATATCAACCGGTTGTCCATCGACTACGCCTGTCGGCCTCGCCTTAGGTCCCGACTTACCCTGGGCAGATCAGCTTGACCCAGGAACCCTTAGTCAATCGGCGCACACGTTTCTCACGTGTGTATCGCTACTCATGCCTGCATTCTCACTCGTGAACCGTCCACAACTCGCTTCCGCGGCTGCTTCACCCGGCACACGACGCTCCCCTACCCATCACAGCGGGCGTTGGCCCTCATGCTGCAATGACACGACTTCGGCGGTACGCTTGAGCCCCGCTACATTGTCGGCGCGGAATCACTAGACCAGTGAGCTATTACGCACTCTTTCAAGGGTGGCTGCTTCTAAGCCAACCTCCTGGTTGTCTCTGCGACTCCACATCCTTTCCCACTTAGCGTACGCTTAGGGGCCTTAGTCGATGCTCTGGGCTGTTTCCCTCTCGACCATGGAGCTTATCCCCCACAGTCTCACTGCCGTGCTCTCACTTACCGGCATTCGGAGTTTGGCTAAGGTCAGTAACCCGGTAGGGCCCATCGCCTATCCAGTGCTCTACCTCCGGCAAGAAACACACGACGCTGCACCTAAATGCATTTCGGGGAGAACCAGCTATCACGGAGTTTGATTGGCCTTTCACCCCTAACCACAGGTCATCCCCCAGGTTTTCAAC
>NZ_JBHXQY010000217.1:0-1009 GCF_042716955.1 Nocardiopsis sp. NPDC058631
CAGCCCTAGAATCACGACGGCAGTGCTGACGAGGGTGGGAGCATGACATGGGCAAACGCAGCGGAAGAGCGGTCAGGGAGCGCAACAACCACACCCCTCCGCCGGTACCGGAGCCCCTGCGCGTCCCGGTGGCCGACAGCCACACCCACATGGACATGCAGACCCCCGGTGTCGAGGAGGTCATCGCGGCCGCCGAGAGCGTCGGGGTGACCCCGCTCGTCCAGGTGGGCGTTGACCTGCCGTCGTCGAGGTGGGCGGCCGAGGTCGCCGCCGCGCATCCGGGGAGGGTGTGGGCCGCGGTGGCCCTGCACCCCAACGAGGCGCCGCGCATCGTGCACGGCGACGGCGCCCCCGGCGTGGAGGCGGACGACACCGACTGGGCGGGCCAAGGCCGGGATGCGGCGGGACGGGCCGGGCTGGAGGAGGCGCTGGCCGGCATCGACGAGCTGGCCGCCCTGCCGCACGTGGTGGCGGTCGGCGAGACCGGCATGGACACCTTCCGCACCGGACCCGAGGGGGCGCAGGCACAGGAGGAGTCGTTCCGCCGCCACATCGCCATCGCCAAGGCCCACGGCAAGGCCGTGATGATCCACGACCGCGACGCGCACGACGACGTGTTCCGGATCCTGGCCGACGAGGGCGCACCGGAGAGGGTCGTCTTCCACTGCTTCTCCGGTGACGCCGACATGGCCCGGGTGTGCGCCGAGCACGGGTACTTCATGAGCTTCGCCGGCAACGTCACCTTCGCCAGCGCCGAGTCGCTGCGCGAGGCCGCCAAGGTGGCGCCACCGGAGCTGATGCTGGTCGAGACCGACGCACCGTTCCTCACCCCCAAGCCCTACCGGGGCCGCCCCAACGCCCCGTACCTGATCCCGCACACACTGCGCCTGCTGGCCGAGGTCAAGGGCATGGACGAGGACGAGTTCGCCGGGATCGTCGCGGGCAACGCCCGCCGCGCCTTCGGGTTCTGACGGGCCCGACGGAAGCGGGGCCCCTCCCGGCCGGGAGG